>JAYEII010000022.1:0-6774 GCA_034660015.1 Methanobacteriota archaeon
GTAGGCAGTATCGGAGAAAATGTAGGGGTGTTCGGCTGTGTTACATCGTAACAGTGGATTAAAATAGAAACAGAGGTGATGATGGGAGGTTTAACTGATACAGGAAACTACCCTGGATTTTAGAGACAGAAAGCCATCATCAAAGACTAACCCTTGGGTGAAGGCATTTCGGTCGTGAGGGTAGGTGTTAACTATTTTGTAGCCGTAAACTGGAGTGACACCGGTAGGGCTTGGCGTTGGTGTAGCGGTAGGCAGTGGTGCCTCTTGTTCAACGCATCCTGCAAATATTGCCTTTGCCACAATTGCTACTATAATACCAATTCCGAGTTTATTATCCAGTTTTGCCATGGGTTTATTATCCTGAGCTAAAATAAAAAATATAATGTGAAACAAATACATTTAGCTAAGACGACAAATGAGAGGAACAAATGCAAAAGCAAAAGCAAATGCTGAACTTGAACTAACGGCAACCGAAACGAGAGTTTTGTTGGCTCTCGGAGAGGAGGGTGGCGGGTGGAACCAAAGGAACCTATCAGAGAAAACGGGCATAAATGAAGATGCCGTGATGCAAGCTGTTTTTATGCTTGCCCAGCGGGGATTATGCGAAATAAAAGAGGAAAAGAAGGTTTATTATCGGTTGACGGAAGAAGGCAGAGCATACGCAGAGGAAGGACTGCCAGAGCGAAGAGCACTGTATTTTTTGATAGACCGAAATGGGGCGACCGTTGAAGAATTAAGGGCTGCCTTTGGTGACGAAGTAAAGATTGCAATAAACTGGCTCCTGAAAAAGAACTGGGCGAGGATAGAGAAAAGAGGAGAGGAAAGATACTTAATACCGACAATAGTCCTGGAAGAGTCGCTTTCAGGCATTGATGAGGAAATACTGGATTTTGTTAGCGAAGGGGCAACGGAGCGGGGAACATTGGGGGACAGAATTAAAATTTCGAGGATTTTACTAACAGAGGAGGAACTAAACGGGTTTTTGAGTCAGTTGAGTTCGAGGAATTTAGTGGAGTCATACTCACGTGTAGAACGAGAAATAGCAATTACCGAGGCGGGGGAAGAAGAAATTTTGTCTCGCCGCGGTATTTCGGTAGAAGACGAAATAGCGCAGCTCACACCCGAACTACTGAGAGCCGGATCGTGGAGAGGTCGTAAGTTCAAGCGATACGACGTGAATTTAGCATCAAAAGAAGTTTTCCCTGCAAAGATACATCCATATCAGCGGCTTTTAGATAGGATGAGGCGAATATTCACGGAGATGGGTTTTATAGAAATAAAAGGAGAGGTCGTCCAGAGTGCATTTTGGAATTTCGATGCGCTGTTCGTGCCGCAGGACCATCCAGCACGAGAGATGCAGGATACGTTCTATCTGGCAGCGAGAAAGCGGATAGAAGCGAGCGATGAACTGATAGAAAAGGTCAAACAGATGCACGAGCATGGCGGCTCGTTAAATTCTACCGGCTGGGGAGGAGAATGGAAAAGGGAGTTAGGGGAAGAGCTGCTGCTGAGGACGCATACAACTGCCGTTACCTTAAGCTATCTGGCATCGCATCCCGAGCCGCCGGTGAAGGTCTTTTGCATTGACCGCGTTTATCGCCGTGAGACGATTGACCCAACGCATATTCCGGAGTTCGACCAGTTAGAAGGGATTGTCATGGACAAAGGAGTAACGTTCAGCAACTTGCTGGGCTGTCTCGCAACGTTTTACAATAAGATGGGTTTTCCTTCGATACGGTTCCGCCCTGGTTATTTCCCTTATACCGAGCCTTCAGTAGAAGTAGAAGTGTATATGGCAGAGCGAGGGTGGATAGAATTGGGCGGTGCCGGGATATTCCGCGAAGAGGTGACGAATCCCCTGGGTGTGAACTATCCCGTTTTAGCGTGGGGACTCGGCATCGGGCGGCTCGCTATGATTAGTTTAGGATTGACGGACATACGAGATTTGTATCAGCCGGATATAGACTGGTTGAGAAATGCACGCATTTTTCGGTAACCTAATAAAAAAATAAATTATAGACACAGATTAACGCAGATTAACACAGACAAAACAAACTACAAACTGCAAAATTTGTGCAATCTGTGGTTAAAATCAGCAATGTTAAACTTAAATAAGTCTGTGTAAATCCGTGTAAATCTGTGTCTTAAATAGAATGAAGTTATACTTTATATACAATAAATAATCTGTGTAAATCCGTGCAATCTAAGGGGTTATAAAAGGAGAGGGGGAAAAATGGAAAAAGAAGATTTGGAAGAAATAAAACTGGGTTTTGTCGTCTCTGAGTTTCATCGCGACATCACCCATCAGATGGAGATACTGGGAAGAGAGCATGCGGCATTTCTCGGTGCGAAAGTCACTCGTACCGTATATACACCGGGAACCTTTGACATGCCTCTGGCAGTGAAAAGGATGGTAAGTGAGAACGATAAAGAGAAAGAAGTAGATGCCGTGGTTACACTGGGTTGCATAATAGAAGGAACGACCGAACATGACGAAATGATAGCATCGCAACTCACGAGGAAGATAATGGACCTTTCGCTGGAGTATGGAAAGCCGGTGACTTTAGGCGTCTCAGGACCGGGGATGACGAGATTAGAAGCGCAGGAGCGAATAGATTATGCAAAAAGAGCGGTAGAAGCCGCGGTGAAGATGGTGAAGCGTTTAGCGGATTAGCTGATTAGCGGGCTTAGCGGTTTAGAGGTTCAGCGGGCTTAGCAGCGAAAGACTAAGCGGCTGAAATGAAAAAGAAGAATTAACGATGAAGAATTTTAAGGAATTAAAAGTGTGGCAAAAGGGGATTGAGCTTGTAGCGATGGTGTACAAGATTACCGCCTCATTTCCTGGAGAAGAGAAATATGGTTTGAGTGCACAGATGAGAAGGGCTGCGGTTTCTATTCCCTCTAATATTGCAGAAGGGCATTTGCGAAAAACAGCAAAAGATTTTAGACAATTTCTATCCATTGCACGGGGTTCTTGCGCAGAGTTAGAGACACAAATAATTATCGCACATAAATTAGGTTTTATTCACGAAGACAACTTCGACAATTTATTTATCTTCAAAAGTAGAAGAACTTTCAAAAATGCTGTCCTCCTTCTACTCCAAAATAAATTCCAAACCACCAACACGCTAAACCACTAAACCCCTAAACCGCTAAACCGCTAAATAAACCTTGCCGGTATTTCCTGATTCCGTATCAAATCTTCAATGCTTTCCCTTGACCTTATTAAATCCGCTTTTCCATCACAAACCAACACTTCCGCACATCTCGGTCGTCCGTTATACTGCGAACTCATCGAGAATCCATAAGCTCCCGTATCCAATATTGCAACTAAATCACCTCTCTCCACTTTAGGAAGCATTCTATCCTTCGCCATTATGTCTCCTGATTCGCATACATTCCCAACAACGGTATACAACACCGAAGCATGCTCATTTACCTTGTTCGCCACCACTACCTCGTGATACGCATCATACATCACGGGTCTTATCAGCAGATTAAAACCGGCATCTATCGCCACGAAATTTTTATTTGCTCGCTTAACTGCGTTTACGCGGCTCAGCAGTATTGTACTTGCGCCCACAATAGACCTGCCGGGCTCAAGCACGAGTTTTAAGGATATGCCCAAATCCCGTATTTTGTTTTCAAAAACGGGCAATATCATTTCTGCAAGGTCTTTTGGCGTGGGTGCTGTCGCTTTTTCCTCCTGCCTGTAGCCTATTCCAAGTCCTCCGCCGAGGTCAACAAATTTGAGTTTCATGCCTCGTTCATACACCCTCTCGACAAGAGCCATCATCTTTTCCGTCGCTTCACCGAACACGCTTATGTCCAGAATTTGCGAACCTATATGGCAGTGCAAACCAGCAAGTAAGACGTTCGGCAGCTTTTCCGCTTCTTCACACACAGGAATCACATCGTGAAAAGGAATGCCAAATTTCGATTCTTTCAAACCCGTTGCGATTTTCGCGTGTACATCCGGTGACACGTCAGGGTTCACGCGTATCGCTATTTCCTCTTCTCTTCCCAGCCCGTTTGCTACCGCCGATAAAGCTCTCAGTTCGTCAACGGAATCCACGGATACTCGTACACCTGATTCCACCGCCGTTCTTAAGTCATCATCGCTTTTCGAGTTCCCGTTGAACAATATCTTTTCCGCAGGTATGCCCGCCAGCTTCGTAAGCTCGAGTTCACCGGCAGAAAACACATCAGCACCCGCGCCTTCACTCGCTAATATTTTCAACAATGCCAGATTTCCGTTCGCTTTTACCGCATAATATATGTCGGTATCTATGTTAGTCGTTTCAAAAGCGTTTTTATATCTCTTGAAATTGTTTCTCAACGTATTCTCATCGGTTACGTAGAGCGGCGTGCCGTATCCCTCCGCCAGTTCTACTACGTCCATACCACCGAAAACAAAATGATTGTTTTCTTCTTTCATGTTTTCCCCTGTTAAAGTATGAATATCAGCAAATAAAAATTAGAATATTTTGGTGGTTTGTGCTCTTGTTTTTCTTCAACCAATATGTATTTATATAGATATAAGCCATTATAACAGCCATAAATTATTATAGGAGGCGAATAATCATGGGAGCTGCTTCTATCGCATTGCCGCACCGGCTTAGCGAGAAGTTGAGCGAAAAATATCTCGATGATGCGAGTGAAGTATTGAAGAAAGGGGATTTGGTGCAGGCATCGGAGAAGTTTTGGGGTGCAACGGCATTAACAATAAAAATGTTAGCAGCAAAGAGAGGTTTGAAATTGGAGGAGCAAGGTAGTTTGTGGGCTTTTGTAAATGTGCTTTCCATAAAGAGCGGAGATAAAGATATCATCAGGTTCTTTAATACCGCGAATGCTTTGCATAGAAACTTCTATGAGAATGAAATGCCCAAAGAGGCAGTAGAGGTTTCAGCAGAAGATATTGAGAAGTTAATAGATAAATTGAGGAGGATTTCGTGATTCAAATGAAATATTGCCTGTTGAAATGTGCACATGCCAATCGAAAAATTTATAAGTGATGAATACAAACGGCAAGATTGGTATAAATATTAAAAAGGCAAGTCCCTAAAAGGGGAGATGCGCAACACAAGAAAGAAAATGGCAACAATCACCATCAAAAAGGGTTATTTGGAAATTTTAAAGACTTTAGGCAGTGCAGACACTGTCGTTGAGAACGCAATACGAAAGTATTTTATAGACAAATGCGTGGAGAGAATTGAAAAGTCAAAGCGAAAAATTGAGGATTTTGAGAGGAAATACAATTGTAATTACGCAGAATTCATCACGAAAATTTCAAATGAAGTGGGGCTAAAAGCAGTTGAAAAGGTAAGTCCGAATTGGGAAGGGGATGTGACGGAGTGGGAATACTGGCAGAAGGAACTGGAAGAATGGAAAATGAGGTTAGAAGACATTTTGATGAAATCATAGAGGATGCCAAGGCGGCTCTTGAAGATGTGGAAATCGAACAGGACTATTCAGTTAAAAGGGCACTTCTAAAAATAAGCGGAAATTTTAGGAATTTAAAAGTCAGGATTACAGAGGTCATTGATGAAGATAAGCGGAAATACACTTATTATTTGATAAATAAGGATTTGGTGGTAATTGGTTTTGATAATGCACCGGATATTAAAGCTTTAAAGATAAAATATGGTAAGGACTACAAATATCACCTTGATGAGCGGATACCACATTTTCATGGAAAAGGGAAGAAAAGCACTGAACTAACGAAGGAGATAACTTTTAGAGAGTTCCTGGAAAAAGTTAAATTGCTGAAAGAAGAACAGAAATGAGTCAGAAGTTTAAAAGGATTCGTAAATATCTTGCTGGATCATTTTTCACCTTATTATGGGTTGTAATAATCGCTGTGTGTTTTGTAAGAAAGAAACTGTTTGGGATGCTCAAGAATGACCATTCCCTCCATCTCTTTCAGTAACTCCACATTTCTTATGTCTATTTCCCTCGCTTTTATCTCCACCACGCCACCATTTATCGCACCATAAGGGCAAAGCTCACTGCATAGTCCACATCCATTGCATCGCAGCAGATCAATTTGCGGGATGGGCACGCCATAAATAGCGTCACGTTCACATCTATCCCTCGGCTCGCAATCGTCACAGCCCCGGCATTTATCCCGGTCTATTGAATATGGCATTTCCGATTCCACTTTCCCTGGAGAACCATCCGTTGGAACGATATATACCGGGATGCACGCCTTCATTGCAAGAGAGACGACATTTGTTACCAACGAATCCGCTATGCCATACGCTATCTTTGCAACGGTATTAGAAGTAGCAGGGGAAACAACAACGGCATCGTATTTCTTCAAAGAGAACCTGCCTGCTTTTGGAGAACTTGACCCTTGCTCCTTCTCCGTAAATATCTCCTCCATGTAATCCCCGCTTGATATCTCCTTTAACTTATCGAAGATGCCATACATTCGCAGCACTTCCACGCCTGCATTGGAGATAAAAGTAGTGATATTTATCTCTTGTTGAGAGGTTTTAGGTTTAAGGTTTAAGGTTTCGGGGACCAAGTCCCGGGCACCTGATACCTGACACCTGGCACCTTTTTTTATCGTTCTGAGGACCTCGTAGCTTTCTTCCAGAAAATGTCCCGCCCCCGTTATGCACCATGCTATTTTCATTTATTTTTCCTTCAGCCTTATAGCTTCGCTTATCCTCAACACGTCTATCAAATATTCACACGCCCGAAAAGCCTCCTTTCTATGCTTCGCACCCACCAGAATAGCAACGATATTATCGCCTGCTTCCAACGAAC
>JAYEII010000022.1:6874-14237 GCA_034660015.1 Methanobacteriota archaeon
TCCTTCAGCCTTATAGCTTCGCTTATCCTCAACACGTCTATCAAATATTCACACGCCCGAAAAGCCTCCTTTCTATGCTTCGCACCCACCAGAATAGCAACGATATTATCGCCTGCTTCCAACGAACCTTTCCGATGTACGATTTCCACAGCTTCAACATCAAACTTTTCTATGGCTTCTCGTTTTAAGAACTCAAGCTCTTTCTCTGCCTTTGTTTCGTCTTTAATTTCTATTTCCATACCTGTTAGACCTTCATCGGCTCTCACTACACCGAGAAACGAAACGATACAGCCCAAGCCCGGCTCGGGCTTTTTCATCTTCCTCACGAGTTCATCAATGAAAAAATCCTGCTCTGTAATCATTTCGACTTCGTTCATAACATAAATTTAAATTTAAGAGAGACTATAAAAAATAGTATTTGTATAGAACCATAGATTATACAAGATTAACCCAAGACCGGAAATCAAGAATACCAGAAATAGAAAAAACTGACTTCTGAGTTCTTGCATCTTCACATTTCCTCGTGAAATTATGGGGCTCTGCCCCATATCCCCGCAAGCCCGGAAAGAGCTTATGTGTAATCTTGTGGTTATAAGAGAAGCTAAACAAAATAGAAATATGAACCTTAAAGCCCTCGTCTCACAGCACCAGCAAGCATTCAAGCAGAAAGTAGTGCAAGCGTTCGCAGCAAAACATTCGATGAGCATGGAGCAGGTAGTTGAGGAGTATGAGGACGAGATAGAGCGGTATATCCGGGAAAAATACAGGGGTGTAGAACAGGCAGTTTCAGAGATACAGGAATTCAAACGCCCTGTCGTGTTGAACATAAGACGAGACCCTTGCAGCGACAACGTATGCACGATTTGCGAACGCGACCAGCCAAATATCGAGGAGCTGCAGCGATTGTATGGCGACAGGTTCGTTTTTTATGCGATTTACGATGGTTCGCCCGAAGGTGCTCTTTATCATGTTATACATCAGGGAGAAGGCGAGAAGCTACTTCCGTTGACCGCGGTCATCCACAAGGGGGAAGTGAAGAAATACTGGTCTGGGAGACCGGTGGAGGTTGGAGAATACCGCGAATATCTTGATCCGCTGGTGTGATGGTTAAGGTTGTCTACGGTCTTTAAATCGGCATTATTTAAGTAGAACAAAATACATAACCCATGAAAAGTAAGCTCATTATGGCTAATACAATATATATCCAGTAAATGATAGTCCTTATTCTGAATTGCCTTAAATTAATACTTCGTTCCTTCAGATATTCCTCTGCCGAAGAAAATCTATCGCATAGTAAATCATCAATTCCAAATGCCTTTAATTCCTTCTTTTCAAGAGAATCCTGAATATCAAGTTTATTACGAAGTACAGAAATTGCATAGGTTGCTTGTAAGTAATAACGACTTCCTCTATACAAAACCAATATTCCGAATATGCTGAATATTAAAGCTAAGAAGGGGAAGATGACTACGAGGATTTTTGGTGCTTCTGATCCTATTAGTATTGCACTCAAACCTAAAAGGGCGGTAATTAAAGCCGCAAAGAAATGTGAACTCCTCCATATTGAGGTATGGTATTCGTTCGCTAAGGACCTCTGCTCAGAAAGTAATGCTCGTAAATCTTCTTCTTTCATCTTCTCTCATCCCAATTTTTTGATCACATCTCAATTCTAAAATTATTGTGTTTAAGTAAAACCTTTTATATACCCTCGTGCCATACATATAATGCAGGGTAAACTCGAAGAGTTCCCTATTTAAAACAAAAGATTAAATTAAAGGAGGCAATAAGTTACAATGTGTAGTGTTGGTGGTGCGGATTTCGACCTGGAGATTGAGAAGATAGAATTAGTGAGATACAAGTGCAATAATTGCGGGAACAAGTTTGATGCGATAGGCGATAAAGTGCTCTGCCCTTCATGCCAGTCGGAAGACGTAGTGAAAGTGTAAAAACCTGAATTTACCTGGCATGACCCGGCATGATAAGATACCCCTGAGTAGTAACGAGATGCTGCTGGTGCATGGAGATAGCGGTACGTTAGCTGTGGTCAAAGCAGGCACTCAACGGCAGTTTTTCGTTGATACTCCAGAAGGCGAGTTTGTTTTGGCTGTGGGACCTGAGGAGTTGCTTGTAGCTTCTGGCTTTGGCATTGACGAGCGAATAGAGAACGGATTAAGGTGTGTGCTATACATGATTAGAGAAGTCAATTCGCCGCTGATTGTACTGCCAAAAAACCATCCCGCTTCGGCACGTCTCAAAATAGTGGTAGCTGCAGGCAAACGAATTGTGCTGAGCTGTGACATTACGCCGGGGACACACCCGGAACAGCATTTGCTCTGTGGTATGAAGGAGTTCGACGGTGCGGAGATTCTGGGCGTAGCAGGCGGTGTGAAGCTGAAGGGGCTGGAATGGGCGAAATACGAGAAAAGACACTTTTTCTTTTTTTACAAAAAAGAAAACCTGTGCTAAAAGAAAAAATAATGAGGTGTTTCTTTTTAAACTATTAACAAATCTAAAAGGTGACAAAAATCACGAGAAAGATGGCGGGAGTTAGGGACATATCAAAAGCGAAAAGGATTGTAATAAAAGTTGGAACCAGCAACCTTACGGATAATAGCTATCGGCTTGACCCGCGAAAAGTTGAAAAACTCGCTAAGGAGATAATTGAACTGAAAAATCAGGGTAAGGAAGTCATTGTTGTAACGTCAGGCGCTATCGGTGCCGGTATCGGTAAGCTCGACCTGAAGCAAAGACCCCGCGACATTAAAATATTGCAGGCTACGGCTGCCGTCGGTCAGAACATCCTGATGAGCACGTATGATAAATATTTCGCAAAATACGAGCAGACTATCGCTCAACTCTTGTTGACGCACGATAATTTCTTTAACCGACAGAGGTATCTCAACCTCAGAAATACATTGATTACATTGCTTAAGTCCGGTGTAATCCCAATAATCAACGAGAACGACACCGTAGCAGTGGATGAAATCAAATTAGGAGATAATGATAATTTATCTGCCCTGGTGGCGAGCAGCCTCGGTGCGGATTTACTTATTATACTTACTGACACTGCGGGGCTGTACACTTATGACCCCAAAAGGAGCGAAAAAGCGGAATTCATTTCGGTTGTGGAAGATATAACGCCGGAGATTGAGCGAATTGCCTCGGGCAGAGGTAAAACAGGTGTGGGTGGAATGAAGACAAAAGTTCAGGCTGCTGAAGTCACCATGAAAGCGGGCATTCCGATGGTCATTGCAAATGGCGGTGAGGAAAACATCCTCTCCCGGGTTATAGCAGGAGAACCGGTGGGAACGTTATTCATGCCCAAAAAGAAAAGGATGAACGATAGAGAGCACTGGATTCTATTCTCCGCATCACCAAAGGGCAAGATTAAGGTGGATGAAGGTGCAAAAACCGCACTGGTAGAAGGAGGCGGTAGTTTGCTTCCTTCCGGTATCACCGACGTTGAAGATGAATTCTTGCGTGGCGACCCCGTGAGCATTGTTGACGCCCGGAGCGTGGAATTCGCCAGAGGCATTACAAACTACTCCTCCGGGGAAATAAAGAAGATTAAAGGTGTGCAATCAAAAGAAATCGAGCAAATTCTGGGTCGTAAAGATTACGGATACGGCGAAGTAGTGGTTTATAGAGGTAATCTCGTGCTGTTATAAGATAAGTTGAGGAGCCAGACAGCACCTCCGAAGTGTTTTTGGATTAAACCTTTTTCTAAAAGGTTTGACTTATCAACCCTCCCGACCACAGGAAAGCAAGCCATTAAAAAGAAACTTTTATCTTTTTATCTCCTCTAAAAACTTTGTATATATTCTCGTGGAAATTCGGAAGCCCTCTTTAATCATTTCATCTAACGTTTTTACTGCCTCTTCTTTACTAATTAAACCATTCTCAACAGCTTCTTTTAATACGTAAAGACTTCCTCTTACTTTTAAATCTACCGCTCTCGCTACTTCTCTTGCATCTTCCTCATCAATCAAAACAAAACATTTGTGTTTCTTAGCAAGTAAAATAGTATTCCCTTCTCCTCTGTGTATGCCACGGAATTTTTTTCCCTCCCTTAGTTTCTCTATCTCTATCCATCCTTCTTTTACCGCATCTTCAATTACTAATGCATCCGAAGCCCCACCTTCTTTACCCTTATCTATTGTCTCACGCTTCACTTCTTCTTCGATTAGCACTCTTTCGAATAATTCACGCAGTAAATAGTGTTTTCCCGCTTTTGCCATGCTGATTAGAGGCGAAGCATCTGAGATAATCATTCCAAATCTTCCTTCAAAGATTGTTCAGAATAATGCATTTCAACGCCTTTTTCTTGCAGAATTTTGTTCATCTTTCTTAGAGAGACACCTGCTATTTCAGCAGCCTTCCACGTGCTTACTTCTCCATCCAAATACTTTTTTAGTGCCTGTTCTATTCTGTACTGCTTTAACCCGGAGAAGAGAAGATTTTTTATGAGTGTCTGTCTATCCAAATAAGGTTGTTCTACTGCTTTCAATGCCTTTGCAAATTCTTCATCCACTTCCACTGATATAATTTTCATGTTTATACATTTCGCATTCTCTGCATATAAATATTTAGCACAGGTTCTTTCTTTAGAAAGAAAGTGCATAGGCATTCATCAACGTTCCTGAATAGGTTTCTACTTCACCGAGCGAATTTAGTTCGAGTTCCAGCCAGTCGAGGTCAACGTGTTTGTAACTGCTAAACGCGTGGAACTCCGCGAAGCCTTCTGGCGTGAATTCAGCGATAATAACCTTTTCCTTTGCTACTCGATGCAGCTCATGAAGGCATTTTCTTCTTCCTTCGGGCTCAATGTGATGCAAAGTGCCGTAACAGATTACAACGTCAAAACTTCCGTTTGGATAACTAAGTGAAGTTGCATCTCCGTACTCAAATACGATTTGCTCGGCAAGACCTTCCTTTTCTGCGTCTCTCCTTGCATCCACTAAGGCATCCTCAGAAACGTCTATATTTGTAACCGTGCAATTGAAATCCCGCGCTGCGATAATCGCTAACGGTCCTGCACCGACATCGAGCAAAACCTTATTGTTTACTTCCCCCCACCTCAGAATCTCCGCTCGTTCTATCAAACCTTCTGCGTCTTCTTTTAGTTT
Source organism: Methanobacteriota archaeon (assembly GCA_034660015.1). GTDB lineage: Archaea > Halobacteriota > Syntropharchaeia > Alkanophagales > Methanospirareceae > QEXZ01. Next base: position 12,001 of record JAYEII010000022.1, read on the forward strand.
TTCGGGGTGCATTTTTATCTACAATCCTCTAATATCTCCTCTGTATTATCCACCACAAAATTCCGGATGAGTTCTAACTCCTGACAATGCTCAAACCAGTCTTCAGTCCGTTTTATTATCTCCTCAACGGTCAGAGCAGGCGCCATTTTTATATAATCCAGAACATAATGCAGATACCACGCCTTTACATATTCCGTCCCTTTTTGACGCCGCAAAAACACTACCTGAAGATACTTTGGGATTTTCATTATCCTTCTGAAATCGTGAACGCTTACCAGCTCCAGAATTATCTCTTCGCCTTCACGTTCACAGAACTCCATGAACTCCTGACTCTTTTCGGGAAAGTCACTCAAAAGATTCACAACGTCCGACATTTCTTTGGTTATCCCTATCCGCGCTGCCCATTTATCATGTATTTTCCATTTCGGCATATATATCACTCCTTCCGGCACATACACACTAAAATCATAGTCATTCCAGTAATAAATAGTAAATAATGAACCACGAGATTATACAAGAAAATAAATTATTGACACAGATTAACACGGATGGAACGAACAAGAAACCCTTTCTTAGAACGAAAAGCTTTACCAACAACTTTTTTACCTTCGGTAAAAACCTTGACTAAAAACATTCTCTTTGTTTTTCTTTTAGCACAAACCTTTTCTTTAAAAGAAAAGCTTTACCAAAAGAATTATTTTCTTAGCACAGGTTCTTTTTCTAAAAGAAAGTGTTTTGTAAAAAAGAAAAAGTGTTGCGTAATCTGAGGGGTTAACAATTTTTGGAATGACTATATATAACACTATGATACTTTTGAATGAGATATTTATGTGTATTACACACCGGGGACAGAAAAATGACCGTGAAAGAGGAAATATCCGATAGAGACAAAGCATTATTCGAAGCAGGCATCAAATTAGGTGCGCTCTATCACCAGTTTATCGGCACACCTGTGAGCACGGAAACCGCGAAGGAACTGGAGACCGCGATAGAAAAAAGTGTATCGCTTCAGCCCTGGGTAAGCGCCGTGAAAGTGAAAATAGACAGAGAAAAGGTGAGGAAGTGCGAGAATGGGAATAAATTCAAGTATTGTGAGTTACGAGGTGAAATGCTGGATGTGGAAGTCGTGGTCGGGTACGAGGAGGTGGAAGTCCATGCAAGGGTGAAATACGACGAGGAGATGGTTTATCCCTTGATGCGTGTTGAAAAAATCCTACTGAAAAATCGGAACAAATCCTCTATCAGGTCCAGCACTTCCGGGAGTATCACGAACACTGCATAGGCAATAACAATCAACGCAATCATCGAGCCTATCCTCGCTAATACTTCGTGTGCGATAAAAAAGCTGTGTAAAGGGGAGCCAAACCATTGCTCAAAGTATGCAGCGCCGACTAATGCGTTTCTTAATATGTTTAATCCGTATATAACAGGAACCGAGACACAAAAGGCTTTTAGCTTTCTTCCTATCGGAGCGGTTACACCAAAAACCACACCCGTAAAAAGAGCCATACTTTGTATCGCAGTGCAAGCTAAGATTATCTCTATCGGTTTGTAGACCTCATGAAAGGAACTGCTGGTTGTGTAAATGCCAGATGGAGGCACGATATAAACGCCCACGTTGAGCAGATTCAGCATCATAACGCTTAGTTTAGCGGTGACGAAAATAAGTAAATTACCAAGAAGAGCAAATTCAGAAAACGGGAAGTAAAAGACCGCGGTTATAAGTGCAACTTTGGTTACCAAGAAAAATAAATCAAGGACTTTGTAGTCCTTGTAAATGTTTAGCTTTCCATCTCCTTTTCTGGCAAAGAACTTTCTCATTTTGTAAAGATTTAGCTTCTTAGCGTCTTTTCTGACAATAAACTTTTCTTCATTGGCTATTACCCATTCATCCTCTTTTCCTTTCGTAATAAGGGCATTATCAGAAAGTGAAAATCCATTGGTTTTGAACGCCTTCTTCAAGTCTTCCGAGAAGATGCCTTTCTTCAAGTATTCTTCAAGTCTTATGTCCGTCCTAAACAAAAACAAATCCTCGTTTTCACTTGTTTTTAACAAAAGGAATGCTAAAAGAAGCGAGAAGGCGAGGAATATCAGCGCGAAGGACGTGCGAACGTAGTCCTCCAACAATAAACAGCGCAGCGTTTCGAAATAGCAGTAACAGGCAAAAGAGACCCAACCTAAAGCGCCCACTACTTTTCCCAACCATGGTGAATAGAAAACACCACCGGATTCTTTCC
>JAYEII010000023.1:0-7221 GCA_034660015.1 Methanobacteriota archaeon
TAGTGCGATTATCGGACTTTAAGACAAACGAGTATGCAAATTTAATCGGCGGGTATCTTTACGAGCCAGAGGAGAGCAATCCAATGATAGGTTGGAGAGGTGCTTCGCGTTATTATGACGATAAATTCAAGCAGGCATTTGGGTTAGAATGCCGGGCGATAAAGAAAGTGAGGGAAGAGATGGGGCTGACCAATGTTAAGGTGATGGTTCCGTTCTGCAGAACGCCAGAGGAGGGGAGAGAAGTAATAAAGACAATGAATGAATTCGGATTGAAGCAGGGAGAGAATGGATTGGAAGTGTACGTGATGTGTGAAATCCCCTCGAACGTCATTTTGGCGGATGAATTTGCGGACGTGTTTGACGGATTCAGCATAGGGTCGAACGACCTGACACAACTGACACTGGGTTTGGATAGGGATTCAGACCTCGTGGCACGCTTATTTGACGAGCGGAACGAAGCAGTGAAGAGGTTGGTGAAACAGGTAATAGAAGTTGCGCATGCACACGAGCCGAGGAGAAAGGTAGGGATTTGTGGACAGGCGCCGAGCGATTTCCCGGAATTTGCGGAGTTCTTAGTGGAATGCGGGATAGATTCAATGTCGTTGAATCCTGATGCAGTAATATCAACGCGGTTACATGTAGCAGAGGTGGAGAAAAGGATAGAAAGGTAAAATCCTAACAAGCACCAAATAAGCCCTTACAGGGCTTGTGGGGTTGTGGGCAGAGCCCACGGAAACAAATTCAAATATTCAAATTCAAAATACAAAACTAAACCTTTCTTTTAAAAACTAAGATGAATATATTGTGGGATAAAAAAGATGTATACAAAGATAAGAGCGATTGATGTAGTAAGAGTGCCACCGGAGAGATTGGGTGATGAATTGCGACCTACGGTAAAAGAGATGTTACAAGATAATCTGGAAGGCAGGATGGATAAGAAGATCGGGATGGTCATTGCAATACTGGACGTTGTAGATATGAAAGAAGGAAGGATAATAATAGGGGATGGGGGCGTTTATTACGAAACGGTATTTGATATGCTCGTTTTCAAGCCCAAGATGCAGGAGATAGTAGAAGGAGAAGTAGTGGAGATAGTGGCATTTGGCGCTTTTGTGGCGATAGGACCGTTAGATGGATTGCTGCACATCAGCCAGATTACCGACGAATATATTTCGCATGATGAGAAGGGCGAAAAGCTCGTTACAAAGGATACGGGCAAGACATTAGGAGAGGGGGATAAGTTAAGGGCAAGAATAGTTGCGATTTCGCTAAACGAAATGGACCCGGGGGATAGCAAGATCGGATTAACAATGCGGCAACCTGGTTTGGGTAAATTAGAGTGGATAGAAGAAGAGCGGGAGAAAGAGAAGAAAGGGGAACAAGAAAAAATAAATCGTTGACACAGATTAACGCAGATTAACACAGATGATAAGAATCAACACGGTTAGACTAAAATAAATCTGCGTAAATCCGTGTAAATCGGTGTCTTAAATAGAAGGAAGTTATACTTTATATACAACAATAAAAATTCAAAAAGAAAATCTTTACCAAAGAAACTTGTATTTTTAGTAAAGGTTTTTGCGAAGCAAAAAAGTGTTATGGAGAAAGCGTGCAGGGATTGTCACCGGATGATTGAACCAGGAAAATCGGTATGCAAATGCGGCTCCAATTCAATCAGTAATGACTGGAGCGGGTATGTAGTGATTATAGATGCAGAAGGGTCAGAGATAGCGAAGAAATTAGGGCATAAAAAAGAAGGAAAGTATGCGTTGAAAGTGAGGTGAAGAAGGAGTGAACCGTGTATTAAAATTAAAATTGTGAAAGAAAGAATGAGCGAGGAGCAATTGCATTTGGAAGATGCAAAGAAATTGTATCGAAAAGCAGTAGAGGAGTTTGAGATAGCGAGAGAGAAGAACGATCGTATTTTTCTGTGCGATGCCTGCGCAAAAGGTTGGCTTTCGGTAATAGAAGCCACTTACGCACTCGTGCTCAAAAAAGGGGTAAAAGAAGAGGAGTTGCACAGAACAGATTGGGGAAGAAGATACATGGTGCACAGATATGCGGAGAAGGAACTTGAATTGTACTATTTCTCGTTGCGGGATAACCTGCACATAGAATGCTACTATGAGCGGTCATTGGATTTCGATGAGGTTCAGATACGATTGAATGACCTCAAATATTACATTGAGAAGATTGAGGAGTTAGAGGAGGTAAGGGAGTGAAAGATGGAAAAAATGGAAATAGAAATAACAAAGACGGAGGATAACCACCTATTGAAGAGGAAGGAAGTATTTTTCAGGTTAAAGCACGACGAAAAGAGTGAAACGAAAGGCGCTTCGCCAAGCAGAGCCCAAGCACGAGAAGTATTGATAAAAAAGCTTCGGTGCAAGCCAAATCTGCTCGTAATAGACAAGATGCAAACGGAATTCGGGAAAAGAGAGACGGTGGGCTATGCAAAGGTATATGAAAATGAGGAGCGGCTGAAGGAAATAGAGCAGGAATACATAATAAGAAGGAATTTCGGCAGCCAGGGTATAGGCATGGGCGAAGGAGAAACTCAAGGCGAGAAGGGAGGAAAAGAGGGACAAAAAGAATGACTGCAATACATAAGTTTTACGAATTGGTAGAGGAAAAAGGAAAAGGAAAAGCGAAGGCTGGGTTGAGATTGCACAGGAAACGGAAGACATGTCCAAGATGCGGTGCGGGCGTGTTTTTAGCCGAGCATAAAGACCGATATGCATGCGGGAAATGTGGCTACACGGAATTCATAAAAGCCAAAAAAAGTTAAATTTCACCGCAGAGCACACAGAGAACGCAGATTAACACAGATGATAAGGATCAGCACGGTTAAACTAAAATAAATCTGCGTAAATCAGTGTAAATCTGTGTCTTTAAACTCTGCGTACTCCGCGCTCTCCGCGGTGATATATCACTATATTTTTAGACTGTGCCGTTCAGTGTTCGGCAGCGCTATATCGGCACCTAAATTGCGTATATCCACAAAGAAAGAAGGATAAGAAACTTCAGCACATTCTGCCCCTTCTATAACTGTTTCCCCGGTGGCGGAAAGAGCAGCAATACACAAAGCCATTGCTAATCGGTGGTCGTCATGGGAATACACCTTCGCAGCTCTTAGTCCCTTCTTCTTTCTGCCTTCTATTACCAGCCCATCTTCCTTCTCTTCTATTCTCACACCCATTTTTCTCAACTCTTCGGCCAGAAACCGCAATCTATCGGTCTCTTTATATCGCAGATGAGCAGCTCCCGTTATTTCTGTCGTGCCTGCGGCACCCGCGGCGGATACGGCAATGGTAGGCACCAAATCTGGGTTCTCTCGCATATTCACCTTTATGCCTCTCAGTTCAGCTTCTTTCGTTCCTTTTACTTCGACCACTCCGCTCTCCTCAGCCCATTTTATGTCAGCACCCATCTCACGCAATATCTCCACTATTCGTGAATCGCCCTGTGCTGAAGGGAACAAATTTGTTATTCTCAACTCGGAATCCGTGATTGCTGCTGCTGCTAACAGATAAGAAGCCGATGAAAAATCGCCGGGGACCGTGAACCGTCGTAACTCATATCTTTTGCCTCCTTCTACGTGAAAAGCATAATCGTTGGACGAGCGAGAAAAGGGGATTCTCACTCCTGCTTGCTCTAATACCTCAGCGGTCATTCTCATATAAGGCACGGAGGAGAGATTAGTTGCAGCAATATAAGAAGGTTTCTCTGCAAGCGGGCAGGCGATGAGCAGTGCGGAAATGAACTGCGAGCTGATAGAAGCGTCCATAGTGGTTTCACCGCCTTTTAGCTTTCCTCTTACCTCTATTGGCGCTGTTCCATCACCTTTTATCGAAATAGCTTCTGCGCCGAGGTCGTTCAGCGCCTTGAGCAAAGGCGAATTTGGGCGCTTTCTTAAGGATGCATCGCCGGTTAGAACCGTAGTGCCATCGCATAAAGCGGAAATAGCGGTGAAGAACCTCAGCGTAGTACCTGAGTTTTCGGCATTTATCACGTCTTCAGGTGTTCTCGGTTTTCCTTCTGTGCCTTCTATCGTTATTTTCCTCACGTGCTCATCGTATTCTACAACTGCACCCAGGCATTCTGCGGCATTAATTGTAGCTTTTGTATCCTCAGAGATAAGAGGGTAAAAAATATCGCTTTTTTGCGCGAGCGAAGCTATTGCAATAGCTCTATGCGTGTAGCTTTTAGAAGGAGGAGCAGTTATCTCGCCTTTTATCCTGGACTTCCGTACTGTTATCTCCATACACTTTTCGTTGTATATAAAGTGTCACTTCCTTCTATTTAAGACACAAATTTACACGGATTTACACGGCACGGACTTATTTAAGTTTAACATTGTTGATTGTTATCCTCTATCTGTGTTAATTAAGCCCTTTCTGGGCTTGCGGGAATGTGGGCAGAGCCCACAAGCGTTAATCTGTGTCTATATTTTTTTTTTCATGTCCCCATCTTTTTCTCGTGGAAATCTGTGTAATCTTGTGGTTACTAAAAGGACGGAGTCGCTGGGATTTGAACCCAGGTCGTCAGGTCCGGAACCTGACAGGATATCCCAACTACCCTACGACTCCCTGTTAGTTAACATTATATAAGATAACATACCATCAAAAGTTTTTCCTTCCCTCGACCTTAAAAATTACAAACTCCAGACATCAAAGTTCAAATTTCGCGATATCACCGTTTCTTCAACACTTCTATCCCGGGCAGTGGCTTTCCCAGAAGATACCTCAGGAATGCTCCTCCTGCGAGACTGACATGGACATGGTCCATTTCTCCTTTGTCCATTCTTACATCGCTTATCGCCGCTGATGTATGTCCGCCACCAAGCAGCGAAAACGCGTCAGAATCCGCAATCGCTTTGAAAATCTCTTTTGTCCCTTTTGCAAATCCTTCCTTCTCGAATGCTCCCGCAGGTCCTTTCATTATCACGGTCCGCGCATTTTTTATTATCTCTCCGTATTTCTCACATGTTCTCTCACCTATGTCGTATATCGGCTGGTTTGCACGTACTTCATCAAGCGATATCTCCTCTCGCTTACCATCCACTTCAACCGCAACGTCCCAGGGATATTTTATTCTCCTGCCGCCTCGATTCGCTATCCGCCTGGCTCTACCCACGTGCTCAAAAAGCTGGTTATCCACTTTCAGTGGAATGACACCTTTGGCATATAAAAAGAAGCTGCCTATGACTCCTGTTGTGAGTATGCTATCCACTCCCATCTCTAATGCAAACTCCATTATGTCAAACACTTCTTCTGGTTTCGCACCGCCAAGAACGTAAACACAGGGTCTCTTTATGTCGTTAACGGCTCTTCCCAGCGCCCTCAATTCGCGCTCCATTAATCTTCCTATTCCCGCATCCAGCACCCACGGGAAGCCCACCACAGACGCATGCGACCGGTGGGCTACCGAGAAAGCGTCATTGACGTACATATCTGCAAGCGGGGCGAGCCGGCGCACGAAAATAGATTTTGCATGCTCCGCTGGCGTTTTATCCAGCGTTTCCTCTGCAAGCATTCTCACGTTGTCAAGCAGTAAAACATCTCCATCAGCCAGCTTTTTTATCGCCTCTATTGCGACAGGTCCTATTATATCGCCAACGTATTCCAAATCCACAAACTTCCCGAGCAACTGCGCATGCTGCTCCAACGGCAGAAAATCATTACCACCCGCACGGCCTTGATGCGCGAGAACGACAACCTTCGCATTTTTCTCCGAGAGTTCACGTATCGTTTTCGCATTCTCTTCTATCCGCTCCTTCATCTCCACCTTCCCGTCTTTAACTACCGAGTTCAAATCAGCCCTGAAAAGCACTGTTTTTCCTTCTACATCAAAATCATCTATCGTCAAGAATTCTTTTAGCTGTCCCTTCATTTTCCTTTATTTCTACACGCCCTTCTCCTCTATGCGCTTTATCATATCCACTACTCTGCATGAGTAGCCCCATTCATTGTCATACCACGACAGTACTTTAGCTAAACTGCTGCTGCCACTCTCGCCCTTGCTATCGCCTATCACACTCGTAGATAGTGCATCTACCACGGAAGAATAGTTCGTTCCCAGATAGTCAATAGAGACAAGAGGCTCATAAGAAACACCAAGAATACCTTTCAGAGACGTTTTAGCTGCTGCTTCAAAAGCGCTGTTCACGCCATCACGCGTAACTTCCGCACCCAGTTCTGCTACGAGGTCAACCACAGAAACGTTAAACGTGGGAACTCGCATCGCTATTCCGTCCATTTTACCTGCCAGTGGAGGTAATACAACGCCTATTGCCGCTGCTGCTCCCGTTGTCGTGGGTATTATGGACATAGCCGCAGCACGAGCCCTTCTCATGTCCTTATGCCGCCCATCAAGAAGCTTCTGGTCGCCTGTGTAGGCATGCACAGTGGTCATAAAAGCGCGAGTTATGCCAAACTCGTCGTTCAATACCTTTGCCACGGGTGCCAGGCAGTTGGTAGTGCAGCTCGCAAGCGAAATTATATCGTGCTTTTCATGGTCATACATCGCATCATTGACGCCGGGAACAATTGTCACGTCCGGGTCTTTTGCCGGTGCGGTTATTATCACTTTTTTGCAACCTGCATCAAGATGTTTCGATACGTCTTTCCGCTCCCTGAACTTCCCTGATGATTCTACAACTACATCCACACCTAAATCACCCCATGGCAACTTCCCCGGGTCGTTTTCTGCGAATATCTTTATTTCCTTCCCGTTCACGACTATCGCATTCGTGTCTTTCTCCGCTCTTATCTCTCCATCCTGCACACCGTGCACGGAATCATACTTCAACAGGTGTGCCGCCCAGGAAGGCTCCGCGGCATGGCTGTTTATCGCCACGAAATTTATGTCCGGGCTATTACGTAACGCCGCTCTGAATACAATTCGCCCTATTCTCCCCCAACCATTTATCGCTACTTTCATCATGTGTAGCTATTTGCAATTTGTTATATAAAAATATGAAAATTACAGCAATCCCTTCTCTATCAACGTTCTCATCGTTCGGTCACAGGCAGTGGTAGCATGTGAAACTGCTCTTCCAAGGTTTGCATACGCCGCATCATAATCTCCTTCCTCTATCTTCCTTTTTACCTCCATTACTTTCTCTTCTACCTGCATAAATTCTTGCATCCCTGTTGCGTTCAGTGCCATTCCCGTCTCGGTGAACAGCCCGTCAAAGAAAGCGAACATTGTCTTTTTTGC
>JAYEII010000023.1:7321-14220 GCA_034660015.1 Methanobacteriota archaeon
CTATCTTCCTTTTTACCTCCATTACTTTCTCTTCTACCTGCATAAATTCTTGCATCCCTGTTGCGTTCAGTGCCATTCCCGTCTCGGTGAACAGCCCGTCAAAGAAAGCGAACATTGTCTTTTTTGCTCCCTCTAACTCGCTATCCTTCTGCGTCTCTATCACCGCCAGCATCTTAGAGCTGATTATCAACGCTGATTTTATCCGCTCTGCGAATTGATAACCTATTATCTCCTTTTTTGTCATTTTATTATAAACTATAGCCCCCTCCTATTTAAGACACAGATTTACACGGATTTACGCAGATTTATTTTAGTCTAACAGCGTTGATTCTTATCATCTATCTGAGTTAATCTACGTTAATCTGTGTCTATAAATTATTTTCTGTTTTCTTATTGTATATAAAGTATAACTTTTTGCCACAGAGTACACCGAGAGCACAGAATATTTACCCTCTGTGTGCTCTGTGGTCTCTGTGGCTATCATTTTTGAGTATTTCTTGTGTTAATCTTGTGAATTCTCGTGGTTTATTAATTGCAATACTCAATATAAAAGATGATGGACACACTCTTGCCGTTACTCTTACTCGTTGCTTTTTCGATGCTCGGTGTGTTGTTAGGCACGATAACCGGGCTTATTCCCGGCTTTCACCCGAATAACGTCGCCTTTATCCTTCTCGCCATCTCACCTGCGATATTAGCGAAACTACATTTTTTAAATGCTCTTGTCGTCCACTCGGAAACCACCATACTTGTCCTTGTTGCTTCTATCATACTTGCCGCTTCCGTGGCGCACACGTTTTTGAATTTTATACCTGCAGCATTCATCGGGGCTCCGGAAGGCGATACCGCACTTTGTGTGTTACCCGCGCATCAGTTATTATTGGAAGGCAGAGCCTACGAAGCAACGGTTCTTTCTGCGACAGGCAGTTTTGGCGCTGTCGTTTTCTCGTTTCTGTTACTCGTTCCCTTTTATTTCGTCTTCTCGACTTTTCAGTTCTACGAAATAATCCAGAGCCACATGCTGTACATACTAATTGGCATATCCGCACTGCTAATTCTCACAGAGAGTTTTAGCGAAACGATGGAAGCATATCAATCCATTCTCCTCTCTTTATTTGTGTTTCTACTCGCTGGATTGTTTGGCTATCTGATACTGGACATGCCGGTGCACGCACCATTCTTTTTTCGCTCTACTATGCTTTTTCCTGCGCTTACCGGCTTATTCGGGCTCTCAACCATTTTATTCTCCCTGTTTTATACGCCTGATATACCGGAGCAAAGGATAGAGGAGCCGGAACTGGAACCAGGAGAAATTGCAAAATCCGTCGTATCGGGCTCGGTCTTTGGCTCTATGGTCAGTTTCCTGCCGGGCATCACTTCCGCACATGCAACCGTGATGGCAATGCTTGCAAGAAGAAACAGGCAGCCCGAACAGGTAATTACAACTTTAAGTGGTGTCAACACGGCAAATGTTATTTTCTGCCTGGCAACGCTATTTCTCATCTCCCGTGCGAGAAGCGGTACAACAATGGCGATAAGCAACCTATTACACGTTCAACTCTGGGAAATGGTCATTCCGCCTTTGACATTGATTTACTTGCTGATGGCGGTATTGATGGCATCTGCATGCTCGTTCTTCATCACAAAATACATGGGGGAGCAATTTTCACGCTTTTTCGTGAAACTACCGTATCGAAAGATACTTATGGGTATTGCAGTTTTCCTTTCTGTGCTTGTTTTCCTTTTTACGGGTGTTTTAGGATTGTTTATTCTTCTCGTAGCTACGTGCATAGGTCTTATCCCCATTTATTTCGGCGTGCGGCGAAGTAATTGCATGGGCATGTTACTTCTGCCGATAATCGTGATGCTGTGGCAGGTATATTGATATTAGACTTGTTGCTAATTAAAAGTTATCTCTACCGAGAGGGTTTAAATTGAGTATAATATGTGTTGTTAAGTATGATAACCGTTAATCGCGCTTTAAAAAGCGATAGATTAATGAGAGCCACAACAGGGCTATCCGCATCAGAATTTAATCAACTGGTGCAGAGTTTCGGACAAGAACTTCAAAAGGAGGGGTGGATTAGATATGAGATAGGCGTGAAGCGGGGAGGTAGAGAAAGGAAACCAGGAGGAGGCAGAACGGGAAATTTGAGGAGTTTCGCAGAAAAATTGCTTTTTGTTCTCTTTTATTTCAAGTGTTATCCCACTTTTGATGTCTTAGGGCTCCTATTTGATCTTGACAGGTCAAATGCATGCCGCAATGTCCAGAAATTAACACCCATCCTGGAGAAAGCACTCGGTAAAAAGATGGTATTGCCAAAGAGGAAAATTAGCACCTTAGAGGAGCTATTTGAGAGATTTCCCAATGTCAAGGACTTATTCATAGATGGGACTGAGAGACCGATCCAAAGACCCAAAGACAGCGAGAAGCAAAAGGAAAACTATTCCGGCAAGAAGAAGGCGCATACTCGCAAGAATATAGTCATCACCGATAAAAATAGGCGAATTGGTTATTTGAGCCCACCAGAGGCGGGTAAAAAGCACGATTATGGAATGTTTAAAGAGCTATTTCCGCCGCCCGGAGGGCTATTCCCAGAAAGCATAACTCTATGGATGGATCTGGGCTTCACTGGCGTTGAAAAGGACTATCCCGAAGCGACTGTTAAGATGCCGCGGAAGAAGCCGAAGGGAAAAGAATTGACAGATGAGGAGAAGGCGCAGAATAAAGTTATCAGTGGTTTTAGAGTCCTGGTAGAGCATGCTATCGGCGGAGCTAAGCGATTCAGGATAACGAGCGATAAGTTTCGGAATAAAAAAGATGAATTTAATGATGTGGCTATGTTGATATCGTGTGGATTGTGGAATTATCATTTGACGTGCTGCTGAACCGGAAGTGAGAACCAGAATAGGAGTACCTCTTTGGTATGAAAATACCACTGATTAAATGGTAGTCGTAACTTTGGAAACTGCATATCCACGTCGTTCCAAGTCTTTTACCATTGCTTGCTCCCTATTTTTTGACCTCCTTTCATTGACAATATCCGCCCCTACATCTTGATAAGTTTTTCCGGTTTTCAATACACGGTAGATTTCAATCAATATTCGATGTCCAACTGCGACTAAAGCCCGCTTTTTGCCACGTCTTCTGGCTATAATAGGATAAACAGCATTTAAAGCAGCACCCTTCGTCCTCGACGCAGCCCATGCCGATTCTGTTAGCGTTGCTTTAAGGTAATTATTGCCACGGCGTGTCTTGCCACTTTTCTTCTTCCCCGCACTCTCGGGGTTGCCTGGGCATATCGCCGCCCAAGAAGAGAGATGTGCCTCATCGGGAAATTTTGACATGTTAACACCGATTTCCGCGATAACTGACGCGGCAGAGATATCTTTAACCCCCGTAACCGATTGAATATCCTTGAATTTCGTCTCGTAGGGGCTCAGCTTTTTTTCGTATTGCATCATCAAACGTCTCTATCTGTTCTTCCAGGACTTTCTGAACACGATTCTTCTCCAGAGCCATCTCCTCAACAAGCTTCCTTCTTGTTCGGGTAAGGTCCCTCAACTCGCGGATATCCCGCGGAGGAATAAAGCTACCCGAGATCAATCCATTCCTGAAGAGCCGGGCAATCCACTGGCAATCTTTGATATCCGTCTTCCTCCCGGGGACATTCTTGATGTGCTGTGCATTTGCCAGAACCACATCGAAACCATCTTCGAGTATATTAAAGATAGGTTTCCAATACATGCCAGTGCTCTCCATTGCTACTGCGGTCACCTTATACTCCTCCAACCATGTTTATTTAATTGGAAATACATAATGCTTATCTATATGCACTCATTTTCATGCTCATGGGTGTCCCTATGGGTCATGAATGTTTCTTTAGAAAAGAAAGTTAACTTTACCAAAGAAACTATCATTTTTAGTAAAGGTTTTTGCGAAGCAAAAAAGTTTGTTTTGGTATTTGGTTTTTTCACTCGTTATTGTGCAGGTTTGTGTAAAGCCTCCTTTATCGCATCCACGAGCAATCTCCCAGCTTGCTGCATTATCGGTCTTTCAGGACCCATATACGCCACACACTCGTTGTCATGCATCTGCGCAACCGCGTCTTCAAACGATTTCATATCTTTGTAAGACATACCCACGAGCTTCGGCGCGATTTTTGAAGCCGTGCCGCAGGGCGTATCGCGAGTGACTTTTATGGTTTCGATAACCTTCTGTTTTGCATTAACCCTCAGTTCAAATTTCGGCTTTCCGAAAGATGCGACAAACGATTTTACCTGTTCATTGTCGCTCGTATCCGTATCCAGCGAACAAAGAGGTTCCGGGAACTCAATATGTACGCCCTTATTTTTTAGCTCCTCGGCAATCGAATATTTACCCTCGGGTATCAAGTTCGGGTCTTCGATAGGCCAGAGGACGGCTTTTGCCCCTGTTCGTTCCGCGATGATTGGCACGAGGTCCCCTGCTTTTGGGAGTATGCCAAGCACCAGTAGAAGGTCACACTCGGGTAGCGGGATGTCCGCAGGCATGTCCTTCTCCGGCTCGTCAAGCGACACGGATGCGACTTTAAGGTCGTATAAACCCACTATCTGCTCGGCAAACTCGCTCATAGCTAAATGCTCGGTTACCAGTTCCCCAAACGACCCGTGATAGAGTATGTAGATTCGGTTATTCATAGAACGTTTCTTAATCTTTTTTTATCGTTGATAAAAAAAATTGATATAAATCTTCTGTGTTACAGAGTGATAAATTTTGAATAGGTCTGCGGGTTATGGCAAGAAAGAAAAAAGGAAGGAGAACACACATAATAAAGATTTACTGCACTAAATGCCGGACTTTACTCTATAAATACCAAAAGGAAGGTCTCGGGTCGCTGATAAAATGCTACAAAGACCGGATAAACGAAGATTACACAGACGGCGATTTAAAATGCCCGAACTGTGGTGAAACATTTGCCCGGGAAGCAGTGTATCATAGGAAGCCAGCTAACAAGATTATCCGTGGTAAAGTTTATGTTAGACGCTAAATTTATGTTTAAATAAGAACAGATAGATAATAAAATAGTGCAGAACCACAAATACCGTCCTGCCGCCGTAACTCAGTTGGTAGAGTGCCCGGCTGTTAACCGGCTTGTCACAGGTTCGAGTCCTGTCGGCGGCGTTGTTGAAGATGTCAGGTGTCCGTACCGTATCCTGACACCAATGCAAATTAGAACCTCCGTTTTATCCCCTATCCAACCCTCTAAACCGCTAACCCCCCTAACCCCGCTAACTTCCCTGTATACAACGCACTCCCTATCACCACTCCACTTGCTCCCGCTTCTTTTATCCGCTCAACGTCCTCCCTACTGCTTACTCCTCCTGCTATAACCACGGGCACGCTCACAGCACTCACAAACTCCTCTACAATCTTCGGTTCTATTCCCCTCATCAAACCTTCAATGTCTATGTTCGTGAATAGTAAACTGCCCGCACCCATTCTCTCTGCTTCCTTCGCTGCGTCCTTCGCTGCCAACCCTGTCGTTTCTCGCCATCCGTCTATCGCCACTTTCCCTTTTCTTACGTCCAGCGCAACCATTACCTGTTCAGACGAAAACGCATTCACTACCGTCTCCACAAGATTCGGTGATTTTAACGCTGCCGTACCAAATATTATCCTGTCCACACCTATATCGAGAAACTTAACCGCTGCTTCGTATGACCTGATTCCCCCGCCCACCTGAATCTTTGCTTTTCCTCTTACTCCTTCGGATTCTGCTATGTTTTTGACCACCGCAAAATTGTTCTTCGTGGCTTGAAACGCACCGTCCAAATCAATTATGTGCAAGCGAGTCGCACCCTGCATAACCCATTTCTTCGCTATCTCCACGGGATTATCAGCCGAAGAGAATATCTCTTCCTCCTTTTTACCCTGTCTCAGTTGAACACATCTGCCACCTCTAAGGTCTATCGCAGGTATTACCTCAAAGTTTCTCATTTACTTCCACTCTTATTCCCAATTCCTTTGTTATCTCTTTATACCTCACACGTAGCGTTACTTCAGTAACACCGGAGGCCATAGCAATGTCCTTTTGCGTCTTACGGTCATCGCATAAGATTGCCGCTATGTATATCGCCGATGCTGCTATGCCCGTGGGACCTCGCCCACTTGTTATGCCCCTATCTAAAGCCTCTTTTATTATCTCTTTCGCACGTTCCTCTACCTGCGGTTTCAAATTCAATTTAGCGCAGAAACCACTCACGTAGTCCAGAGGAGAGATTGGAGTAAGTCTCATTCCCAGTCGGGTAGTCAATAACTTGCACGTCTTCATTATGTCCTTCCTTCCCACCTTTGTTGCTTCTTCTACCTCGTCAAGCGTTCTTGGCACATTATGTTTGCGGCATGCCAGATACATAGACGCAGCCAGTATTTTCTCGATTGAACGCCCATGAATCAAATTATTTTCCCACGCATCGCGATATATTTCCATGCTGCTCTCTCGCGTTTTATCAGGTATGGAAAGCAGTGTGGACAGTCTATCTATCTCGGCTTGTGCAACTAAACGCTGCCTACCAATTGAGGTACTTATCTTTTTCCGCTTTTGATGTTCACTAAGTCGGTGTAAACGCTCCCTATCGGGGCCTGCGGTTGGGGTATTCCCTCTTTTTATGCCTCTTATGCTTTCTTCCTTGTCCCCTGTATTTCCTTCTCGCATCTCTTTTATACGTCCCCTCAACTTCTATTCTCTTCTTCTCACACAGCACAACAGCACAGCACAGCACAGCACAGCACACCTCACGTCATCGAGAAAATATCTTTGTATTCGCAAGCCCTTTTAGCTCTTCCTCGTTTACGCCCTTGAATACCTTTATACTGATATAAGGCTGGTCAACAGGGCCAAAAATATCGTAAACTC
>JAYEII010000024.1:0-2725 GCA_034660015.1 Methanobacteriota archaeon
ATCCATCTGCACCCATTTACCCACACTGTCTTTGCTTGCCAGTAAATACTTGGCTATTTTACGGTTACTCCAGCCTTTCTCGTGTAGTTCTTTTGCTTTCTTACGTTTTAGGATTAACAATTCTTTTCCCATTTCGGACACTTCTTTTACATATGCTTTCTTTACCTATAAAAGTGTCCTGCTTCTATGTGGAAAATAACCGGGGTAGGGATGGACGAACACATAAGGATAATAGAGGAAAAGGGGAACCGATGCCCGTTCTGCGGGTCTGAAAAAGGATTTAAAATTAAATGGAAAGCTGCACAGCCGAGGAAAGGAATTGGCGTGATACCTGATATAATAGTTTGTAATGCCTGTTTGGCGGAATTGAAGTTTTGTTTTAAAGATGGAGAAACACAACAAACGCTTATAAAGCCTGATTTAGCTGGACGAGCAACAAAATATTTATCGCAGACATTGCCATTAGAAGAGTGGATAAAACTGAACTTGGCAGGAGAAAAAGTAACGGAATCGAAGGAAGAACACATACCAAAGATAGAAGGGGTGGAAGAGTCTAAAGAAGAACTAATAGCAAAATTAGATAAAAGATTAATAAATGGTGAAATTAGTGAAGAAACCTATAAACAAATCCTTGACCGAATAAAAAGTATGAGTGAAGCGAAAAAATCTAAAGAACAAGGGATGGAGCCGAAAACGGAGGTTGAATGAAATGACACATGCTGATTTGCTTAGTAAGGCAATAGAGAAGACGAAG
Organism: Methanobacteriota archaeon; assembly: GCA_034660015.1. GTDB lineage: Archaea > Halobacteriota > Syntropharchaeia > Alkanophagales > Methanospirareceae > QEXZ01. The sequence goes on from JAYEII010000024.1 coordinate 755, forward strand.
GAAGGAGAAGAGGAATGAGTGCATATTGCGACGCTGCTCTTGGTATTGGCACACTTTTCTTTGTACTCTTCTTGGTGTTCATATTCATAGTCTTGACTATATATGTTGCATTATGGATAGTTGGGAAAGTTTCACTTTCAATTGCAGAAACACTGGATGAGCAAGCGACATTAGATGAACAAAAGAAAGAGGAGAAGAAAAGGATAAAACAGATGAACTTGGCAGGAGAAAAAGTAACGGAATCGAAGAAAGAACTCATACCAAAGATAGAAGGGGTGGAAGAGTCTAAAGAAGAACTAATAGCAAAATTAGATAAAAGATTAATAGATGGTAAAATTAGTGAAGAAACCTATAAACATATCATTGACCGAATAAAAAGTATGAGTGAAGCGAAAAAATCTAAAGAACAAGGGATGGAGCCGAAAACGGAGGTTGAATGAAATGACACATGCTGATAGTGTAGAGAATTTTCTTAAAGAGCACCAGAATGCTTATTGCGACGATTGTCTCTCTGCTATTTTAAAAATATATCCTCGCCAACAGGTCAATCAAATCTGTAGAGAAAATCTTCGAGGAGTAATCAGGAGAAGGGAAGGAGAGTGTTTTAGGTGCGAAAAATATAAACTCGTAAATCGGTACGAAGTACATAAAATATAATTGAATCAATGAATACGTTATACGTAACATATTGCTCTGGAAAGAAGGACGAAAAAGAGAAAGAGAAATCTATCCCGGCAATAGAGAGATACGACTCGGATAGGATACGATGGGTTTACAACGTAAGCCTCAAAGATAAGGCTGATTTTGCGATTTTATCTGGCGTTCTCGGACTTTTATACCCTGCTGAGAAAATCCCGTATTACAATCACAAAATGAACAAAGATGATGTAAAGAGAATAGCAAAATTGATCAAATGGTTCTTAAGGGCGAAAAAGAAAAAATACGAAAAAATTGTTTATTTCACTGAGAACCCACACAGTGAACCTATTTTGACATATTACTATAAGTCGCTGGAGAGAGCAATAGATGAATTAAACGAGGAGGAAGAACAAAATATAAACCTTGAACCTTTGAGAATGATACAAAAAATAAGTTATGAAGAGATAGAACTTCCCAATCCTGAGGATTTGTTTTTGGATGATGATTCAGAGGATTAAAACTTTTAAAAAGTCGAAAAACAACGATCGTGCTCATGATTTAAGATGTAGGTTAACTTTGCATCCCGCATCTGACACCTTACATTAGATACCTTGTTAGCTAATTTTCTTGTGTCTATCTTGTGGAATCTCGTGGTTTTTGCTTCAGTTTTACAATTTCACTTTCGCTTTTCCAAAAACCCTTTTAACCCTTCTCTCGCATCCTCAGTCGCAAGCGCCTGCCCGAAGCATTCCGCTTCGTACTCCAACGCATGCCCCAAATCCATTTCCAGTCCACTGTTCACCGCGTCCTTTACTATTCCAAGTGCAACAGCACTTTTTGAAAGCAGCTTTTTGATAACTTCATCAACCTCACCGTCGAGTTCATCCGCAGGAACAGTTTTATTCACGAGTGCTACCCGAAAAGCTTCTGCTGCATCTATTTGCTCTCCACACATCAGCATTTCCATCGCTTTTGTCTTTCCTATCAATCTCGGTAGTCGTTGCGTCCCGCCGCCACCCGGGATAATTGCCAGATTTATCTCCGGCAGACCAAATACCGCTTTTTCAGAAGCAATCCTGAAATCACATGCCATCGCAAGCTCTAACCCACCGCCCAAACAGAATCCGTTTATCTTTGCTATTACCGGCTTCTTCAGCTTTTCCATGTATGTTGTTATTCCCTGAGCCCAGCTCGACCATTCGCTTGCTTCTTCGGGACTTTTCTCAACCAGCTCGGTTATGTCTGCCCCGGCACAGAAAGCCTTCTCCCCCGACCCGGTTATTACTATTGCACGCACCGCTGCATCCGTTTCCGCATCATCCAGCGCATCTC
>JAYEII010000025.1:0-2724 GCA_034660015.1 Methanobacteriota archaeon
CCATTTTCATAAAATTTCGAAACTATGCCCTTCAGCTCGGAATCTCCTGCGTGAGCCGAGAAGTCATATTGCTCCACTTGCATATTCACTTTCACTATCTCGCCATCTATCTCCACGCATCCTTCGTCCATTAACCTTTGCCCGTTCGTTCCTTCTATTTGATAGCCCGTAAGCAGGACTTTGCTCTTCGGGTCTTCGTGTATCTTTTTCAGATAGTACAACACAGGTCCTCCGTTAAGCATTCCCGCGGTGGTGACAATTACGGAAGGCTCGGAAAAAACTTTCTTTCGTTGCTTCGAGTTTACGAACCGCGCATTGCCGAACGCATCGTTCAATGCCTTCGCATTTCTCACGAATGAGGGGTGATTCCTGAGCGTACGAAAAACACCCAGGCCCATACCATCTACATAAGGCGTAAGTCCATACGAGTGCAAAATCATTACGACCTCCTGCGTCCTGCCCACGGCAAAACAGGGCACAATCACATTATGCCCGGAATTCAGGGTTTCCCTAATGGAATCTATGAATTCTCGTTCCATCTCTTGCCTGTTCCTATGCTCCCTGCCATAATACGTGCTTTCTATGAGTAAAATATCAGCAGCCGGGAAATCCTCAGGAGAGGGGCATTCCATCAGCCGTGTCGCATCCATTTTTATATCGCCCGTATAAAACAGGCTTATATCCTCACTCTCTTTTCTCAAATACGCCGATGCACTACCGGGTATATGCCCCGCATTAAATAATTCGAGTTCATAGCCGTTCAATGCAGCTCGTTCACCATAACCGAGCGTATGCGTGCGCTCGTTCATCTTCCTGAGGTCTTCATGCCCGAACAAGAAAAATCCCTGGTCTTTACCTATTTTTATCGTATCTCTGCTCAAAAGCTGGGCTAAGTCACCTGTCACCGCAGTCATATAAACGTCTGGCGTGCCATCCCTACCCATTGACATCAAACTTGGAACCATACCGGAGTGGTCGAGATGTGCGTGAGAGACAACCACGGATTCTGGGTGAACACGTCCATTTCCCTCCGGTGTTTCTGGGGGGGTTGATGGTCGGAGTCCATAATCCAACATAATTTTGTCGTCCACCAATATTGCAGAACGTCCTACTTCTCTACAACCACCGAGAAATTTTATTTTCATTTTTGTTCTGTCTTGGCTATCTCCACTCTTCTCAGTGGATACACCTTTTTCGCCGCTTTATATATGTCAGAGGACATTTTCCCGAGTATTATCTCCTGTATGTATTTGCTAAGCTCTAAGCTTTTGGCTCTGTTTCTAATTAGGTCCTCCATTACCCTACGTATTAGCTTTACCTGTAACCCACTTGCCTTTCTCAGTGTAAAACAGGACGATTTTACGCGCAGCTCCTCCCCGTCTTTCGTCACGACACCAATATTTGAATCTACCTTCGAGACGCCCTTTCTCGCTAAACTCCGCAGATAACCCTTATCCATCTTGTGCCCTATGAATTTTGTATATGCCGTGTTATGATTCACTTCATCTATCTCAAGCACTAATTTCAAATTTGAACCCTTTATCAGCTTGCCGGTGAGTTCTCCCAAAGTCATCTCTACTCGCCTTCCGATTAAGTTAGATGGCTCGTCCGCCACTGTCTCCCCTGCCTTTATCTCACCAAACATCTTCGGTGCTATTATCGTGTACCACTGTTTCGTTTTCCACCTATCCTTCGTTCTTTTCTTCGCCAGTTCTCTTCACGCTCCTTTATTTTCCATATAACGTATACATAATTGCAATATTACTTTTGTAACGTTTTCTTATAAATAAGACTTCTTACTTATATAATAAACCTTGACCTTTGACCTTATATTCCTATTTTGTTTTTTTATCGTTTATCTTTTATCTGAAGATAATTTAAAACCGATTCAAATATCTTTTTCCCATCGCCGAAATATGTATCCTCTTTTCTCCCTCCCTCCTTCCTCTTCCTCCTGGGCCATTCTGAATCGGTAAAAGAGTAAAAAGCCCTTTCTGGATGCGGCATCAACCCTAATATGTTGCCTTCGGGATTGCATATTCCCGCGATATTATATACCGAGCCGTTGGGATTCCAGGGATATGGCGCATAATTGCCATCGGGGTCAACATAGCGGAAGACAATCTGGTCGCTTTCCTCCAGAAAGTCTATGTACTCCATTACCTCTCCCCTCTCTCCCTCTTGCTCAGCAATGAATACTTTCCCTTCTGCATGTGCGCAAGGCATCTTCAAGATGCTCCCTTTTTCTATTCCTCCCGTGAATACGCATTTCCCCCTGTTTTCGTGCTTTATAAACGTAGGGCGGCATTCAAAACGAGCAGAATCGTTTGTTGTTAATGCCACACGCTGCATTGCTCCTTTTTCATGTGCAAATCCAAAGCCGGTGCCTGGTAGCAGCCCCATTTCCACCAATACCTGGAAGCCATTACATATCCCTAATATCGGGCTTCCCTTTTCTATAAAATCCTCTATCTCTTCCCCTAATGCACCTTTTATCCTCGCTGCGAGTATTGCCCCTGCTCTTATATAATCACCCGATGAGAAGCCACCGGGTATCACCAGTAAATCATAATCTTTTAAATTCCTCCTCTCTCGCTCTTTTACTGCTCCTGTCAGTTGTTTCAGGTGCACTATCTCTGCCGATGCACCCAACCTCGTGAAAGCAAAGCTCGTTTCGAGTTCACAGTTTGTTCCTTCTATCCGCAGAATGCATATCTTCGGTGT
>JAYEII010000026.1:0-5636 GCA_034660015.1 Methanobacteriota archaeon
CCTTGCTCTTCGTGCAATCACCAACGATTCCGCTATATCGTCAGGAGTGAGGGCAATGACCTTGCCCGCGGAAATTTTTTGAACGAAGTGCGAGGCACGTCCTACACGCTGCACCAATCTCGTTACTTCGCGTGGCGATGTATATTGAATCACGAGTTCAATCGAGCCGATGTCAATGCCGAGTTCCATTGAACTGGTGCAAATAAGGCCTTTTATCGCTCCTTGTTTGAATTTGTCTTCCGCGTCTATCCTTATCTCTTTTGACAATGAGCCATGATGAACGCCGATTAACCCGGGTTCAAACTTGTTTATAATCGAAGCGAGCATCTCCGCCGCTCTTCTCGTGTTCACAAATATCAAGCTCGATTTGCACTTTTTCACCGCCGCCCTTATGGTTCTTACATGAGCTATCACTTCGGGGTCAACGCCCAGCTCTTTTGCCTTATTTTCATCTCTTTTCGTCTTTTTGGGGTTTAAAACCTCTATTTCAATCGCTTTTGTGGAAACCGTGTCCGTGTTCACAACCTGCATCTTCTCACGTCCACAACCTGCGAAGAATTTCGCTACTTCTTCCGGATTGCCAACGGTTGCGGACAGACATATTCGCTGGAAATCACCTGCAAGTTCTGCCATTCGTTCTAACGCAACTGCAAGCTGTGTTCCTCGTTTGGAGTTCGCTAATTCGTGCACTTCATCTATTATCACGTACTGCAGCAATTTTAAATTCTCTCGCAGCCTTTTTCCCGGGATCATCGCCTGTATCGTTTCTGGTGTGGTGATGAGCATATCAGGCGGGTTTAAGGCTTGTCGCCTCCTTGCGTACGTGCTGGTGTCTCCATGCCGAACTTCTATGGTGATGCCGAGTTGAACACCCCATTGCTCCAACCTCGAAAGCATATCGCGATTCAAAGCGCGTAAAGGCGTGATATAAAGAGCGTAGAAACCCTTTTCCTCACTGTTTCGTCTCTTCTCTTTCGCTTCCAGTATCTTCTGAAACACAGGTAAAACAGCAGCTTCGGTCTTGCCCGAACCTGTGGGTGCTATGAGCAATACGTCTTTCCCTTCTAAAATGAGTGGAATGCCTAATTCCTGTGGTTCCGTGGGCGCACGAGCGGAAAACTTCTCTGTCTTTTCTAATACATTTTGAATCTCAGCGTTGAGCAACGAGAAAGCGTTCATGGCTGTGATTATTTAATTTTATTTAAACTAAACTGTTTTTTTTTGTTAGAAACATTAATAGAAAAACGTGATGACGATGGAAGTAAACGTAACGATAAAACTGAAGCATGGGGTTGCAGACCCTGAGGGCGAGAACACGAAAAAAGCTCTGAATCTGCTCGGGTTTAGAGACGTGCGTAGCGTAAAATCACTAAAATCTTTTAGGATAGAGATAGAGCCAGGAGAAGGAGAAAGAGAAGACGAAGAAAAGGTGAAGCAGGAAGTAGAAGAAATGTGCAGAAAACTTCTTGCCAACCCGGTAATACATGATTACGATATAGAGGTGGTGAAAAAGGAAGGATGAATACAATAAAGAGTGAAAAATATTGTAAAAGGAACAAGGATATTCGATGAAATGGTAGAGATAGACCCCTGGGGTGTTGCGGATATAAAAGATTATGCGAGGTTATTTACGGAGTTTGGCATTACTCCTTTTAAAGAGCTACTGAACAGGATAGAGAAGCCGCATTTATACATGCGAAGAGGTATAATCGTTGGACATCGTGGATACGAAGAAGTACTGAGGGCGATGAATGAACGGAGCAAATTTGCAGTGATGAGTGGTTTTATGCCTTCCGGTAGAATCCACTTAGGCGGTAAGATGGTAATGGATGAGATTATATGGCATCAACGCATGGGAGGCGATGCCTTTGCATGCATAGCGGATATGGAGTCGCATTCCGTTCGAGGAACTTCATGGAAGGAATGCAAGGAAATTGGACTCAATGAATACATATTGAGCCTTGTAGCGTTAGGTTTTGATGTCGAGCGCGGACATATATACTTCCAATCAGAGAATAAAAAGCTGCGTGACCTCTCTTTTGAACTCGGAAAAGAAGTTAATTTCAGTGAAATAAGTGCGATATATGGATTCTCCGGCGATGTAAACATATCTCACATGATAAGCGTAGTGATGCAGAATGCGGATATACTGCAGCCACAACTCCTCGAATATGGCGGACCAAAGCCTGCCGTCATTCCGGTTGGCGTTGACCAAGACCCGCATATAAGACTGACGAGGGACATAGCCTCGAGAATGAGGATGTTCCGTGTAGAGAAGAGATTGGATAAGAGTAAGAAGCCGCTTGGCATAAGAATTCCGTCTTTAGTTATTTCAAGTCGGTCAGATAGGTTGGATAAGCCGTATATAAGCATACGAGCGAAGCAAGAGAAGCGACGTTTCACACAACTTGATAGAGAAGCACTGGAAGAGATAGCAAGGAGAATAGAAGGTACGAAAAAAATATATGAGATGCACATAGACGTGTTCGGCATCGAAGCAAGTGAGATTGATAGAAGTATGCGAGAGATAGAGGAAATAGTGAGGGCAGTGGAGATGGAATACGGGGGGTATGGCTTCTCTTTGCCTGCTGCTACTTACCACAGATTTATGCAGGGGCTAACTGGTGGGAAGATGTCCTCAAGCATCCCGGAAAGCTATATTGCGTTAACAGAACCGCCGGAAGAAGCAGCGAAGAAAGTGAAACAAGCGAAGACAGGCGGAAGAGCAACAGTAGAAGAGCAGCGGAAACTCGGCGGCTTACCAGCACAATGCACGGTTTATGAGCTTATGATGTCTCATTTGATAGAAGAGGACGCTTATGTAAAAGAAATTTTTGAGGAATGCAAAAGCGGGAAAAGGACATGCAAAACATGTAAGTCGGAGGCTGCGGAACTTATGTTTTCCTTCATTAAAAATCATCAAGAGGAAAGAGAAAATGCGCGGGAAGTTTTGAAGAAGCATGAAACCTATAAGCAATGGCTATAAATAGATTCATATGGAATCATCTCCCCACATGGATTGTATAATGAATAAGGTAGTATCTAAGAAATCCGTGCCTTAAATAGAAGGAAGTTATAGTTTATATACAATGAAAAAGATAGAGGCGGTTTTATTCGACCTTGACGGCGTATTAATAAACTCATTCGAATGCTGGTATCAAGCGTTTAATAAGATGTTAAGGGCTTATGAGAAGCAAGAGATGAGCAGGGAAGAGTTTATGTTGAAATGCTGGGGACCCGACCTCGAGCATAATCTGGATGCGCTAAACCTGAATGGAGAAGCTGCAAGGTACTGCATGAACGAGCAGTTGCAGTTGATAGAGCTTATAGAGCTATTCCCCGGTGCAAAAGAGATATTGAGCCGTGTAAGAGAAGATTATAAACTTAAAGCGGGATTGGTTACGAACACGCCAAAGAAGAACGTTCACCGGATATTAAACCATTTCCAGTTATCCCGCTGTTTTGACGTGGTCGTTGCAGGAGACGAGGTGAAGCGGGGAAAGCCAGATGCAGAGATGGTGATAAAGGCGTGTGAGCGTTTAAAAACAAAGCCCGAGCACGTGGTACTCGTGGGCGACACAAAAAGCGATTTTATGGCGGGTAAATCCGCTGGTTGTGCTGTTATAGGTGTGGGAGCAGAATCGACGTGTGATGCGAGAATAGAAAATTTGTATGAATTGTTCGCTGTTTTGGATATTTGATGCCCCATTTCGCAGGGCGAATGAAAAAGCATATCACGTCATGTTATATAACATCCCATGGCTTGTATATTTTCCGACTTAAATCCCGAGCACCATGTATAATTGTAAGAATTAAAATACTATCGGTTTCCACGCGATAGATAATCCGGTAGTTCTGGAATATAATCCCGAATGCTCTCCAAGTCCGAGAGAGCCGGTTCCGTCCACTCAAGCTTCATTGTGAAAGAAGTCTCTTTTTAACTTCCTCATGAGAGAGAACACGCCCTTCTTCAGCAGCTTTCAAAGCAACTGCTAACTTCTTCTTAACGTATAGTTCATACATAATGTCATCCCACGTTGCATGCTATGGCAATTTCTCAATGAGCTTCTTTGCTTCTTCCTTAGCGATACTCATGGTTTTTTATTCCCCTAAAATTTTCTGACAGACGTCTATAAAAACTTTGTATTTCTTTTTTTTGTTGATCATGGTTTAAATATATATGAGAAGGTATAGTGTTACTAACTTTTGTAGCAATATGATGAAAAAAATACGTGCATCCGTGCCGGCAAAGGTGATTCTATTTGGAGAGCATTTCGTGGTGTATGGTAAACGAGCGTTAGCTGCTGCTATAAACCGGCGGCTTGTAGTAGAAGCGTCAAGTGTGGAAAGGAGTAGGTATCACGTGAAAATAGCGAATATCCCTACTTTTGGCATGGAAATGGATTTAGTCACGGGAGAAGAGAAAGCACGGCCATATAAGGACTTTGACGCTGCGGCAAATGCAATTGCGTATGTCAGAGAATCAATACGGTATCTTGAAGAGAAATATGGAATAGGTGGAGAGGGAGTAGAGATAGAAATAAAGTCCGAGATACCGCTTTCTGCCGGGCTGGGTTCTTCAGCAGCGACTTGTGTTGCTACCATCGCAGCACTCAAAGAGTATTTTGGCGTAAACGGTGATTTGGACGGGATAAGAGAAGATGCAAACCGCGTCGAACGCAGGGTTCAAGGCGCTGCGAGTCCTATTGATACGGCAATCTCAACGTATGGTGGCTATGTGTTGGTAGAGGAAGGCGAGGTGAAGCGATTGCATTTAGCGGAACTAAATTTGATTGTAGGATGCATTGGCAGCATACCTTTGAGTATGGCTACGAAAGAATTTTCCGAGATGGGACTAAAGACAAAGAAAATTGTAGAACAGGTTAAAGAGCGAAAAGAAGTTTTTAAGAGCATATACGACGCTATATTCGGTGTTTCTGATGAGATAACGGCACAGGCAGTTACGGCGATAGAGGAAAGCGATTTTGTGAAATTAGGAGCATTGATGAACATAAATCATGGTTTGCTGGATGCAATAGGCGTGGTTCCGAGACGACTAAGCGAACTCGTGAAACTCTCGCAGGAATTGGGTGCATTGGGTGCAAAAGTAACAGGAGCAGGGGGTTTGGATGAGATGGGTGGTGTCGGCTCTGTTGTGGTACTGCCGGGTGAATCCGGGGAGAGGCTAAAAGGAGCGATGGAAATTGCGGGTGCGCTTGTTATGGATGTGAATACAGGTGGAGAAGGGCTAAGGATGTTCTAAATCCACGCAATAAAGAGAAAAGAAAAAAATGAAAATAGCTTTTTACCATCGAAGCGTATGCGGAGGGATAAAGACACACGTTGATGCACTTTCTTATGAATTCAAACGGTTAGGGCATGAAGTAAAGGATATTGACCAGTACTCACTTGGCTCTTATATGCTGGGCAATCCTTCGGGTGGTATTTCTTATGGTTTTGACTTTGGCTTCTCATTAAAAAAGATAAAACGAGAGGTAGAAGATTGTGATATTCTCCATATACACCATGCAGCTACGTCATCAGAGTTTTTCCTGCCCTTTTCTTCTATTTGCTCCGAGTTAAATATCGTCAATACGTTTCATATTGCCGCAGCAGGGGATAGCCTGAGCGGAGAG
>JAYEII010000026.1:5736-13773 GCA_034660015.1 Methanobacteriota archaeon
TATTCTCCATATACACCATGCAGCTACGTCATCAGAGTTTTTCCTGCCCTTTTCTTCTATTTGCTCCGAGTTAAATATCGTCAATACGTTTCATATTGCCGCAGCAGGGGATAGCCTGAGCGGAGAGCTGGCAAAAGCCCTTATCGGAGCTCTTGCTTCCTTATACGCAGGACGTTCAAAGAAATTTATCTCGGTAAGCGAAGAGATAGCAGCTGATATTCGCAGATACACGCAGGGATGGGGATATGGAGATAATGACAACGGAACAGAAACGGTGGTCATACCAAATGGAGTGGATATAAATCGCTTTTATCCTCGTGCACAGGAACAAGAGGAAAAAGGGAATTTGGAAAGAGAGAACGATAAAGGCGTATGCATAGGCTATCTCGGGCGATTATCGCCGGAAAAGAACGTAATAAACATGATAAAGGCGGTGAAGGCATTAGAATCGGATAAAATCCGTTTGAAGATTGCGGGTGATGGACCGTTATACGACAGGATAAAAAAGAAGGAAGGGGGGAAAATAGAGGTGTTAGGATATGTCGAAGATGCTCCTGCGTTCTATCGAAGCTTGGACGTTTTTTTGCTGCCTTCTAAGCTTGAAGCACAACCAATAGCGTTGCTCGAAGCGATGGCGTCGGGATTGCCGGTAATTGCTACTGATGTCAGTGACAATAAATATTTCGTCCATGGAAATGGTATCCTATGTGGCACAACAAGGAAGGAAATAGGTGCTGCGATAAAACAGATGTTAAACGAGGACATGGCGAAGATGGGCATTGAATCGAGGAAGATAGTCGAGCGCGACTATACGTGGGACAAGATAGCAAAGAGGACGCTGGACGTGTATAAAAGTGTGATAAAATAAAATGATTATCCTTTCAGGTGGCACGGGAACACCAAAGCTGTTGGTGGGACTGAAACGAGTGTTCGAGGAGGAGGAAGAAGAAGAGCTGAATATAATCGTTAACACTGCCGAAGACGTGTGGATTTCAGGCAATTTAGTTTGTCCCGATATAGATTCGGTACTTTATGCATTAGCGGGTGTAATAGACGAGCAAAAATGGTGGGGCATCCGTGATGACGGCTTTGTTACGCATACCGCATTGAAAAAGTTAAATCACGATGAGCGGCTTATGCTCGGTGATAGAGACCGAGCAACGCATATAATCAGGTCAGAGCTGTTAAGGCAGGGGAAGCGTCTGACCGATGCGACTGCTCTGCTCGCAAGAAGTTTCGGCATTGCCGCTAAAATAAAGATACTACCGATGACTGATGACCCCGGAGCCGTAAGCACGCGGATACACACGCCGGAAGGCGAACTGCACTTTCAGGATTTCTGGGTATCGAAGAAGGGAGAACCGGAAGTTTTAGATGTCTCTTTTGACGGTGTAGAAGAAGTAAAACCATCAGAAGAAGTTATGAACGTGCTGAAGTCCGAGTCTGAAGAAGTGGTGATAATAGGACCAAGCAATCCGATAACGAGCATAGGACCCATTTTGAGTTTGGAAGGAGTAAGAGAGACGTTAAAACGTAAAAAAGTGGTGGCGATTTCACCAATCGTGGGCAATGAGCCAGTAAGCGGACCTGCGGGAAAATTCATGCGAGCAAAAGGGTTTGAGGTATCGCTTTACGGGGTATTCAAGTGTTACGAAGACTTCTTAGACGTGCTTATCATAGATACGGAGGATGAATGCACGGTGGAGGATGAAGAGGTGGATGTATTCAAAACCGACATTATAATAAGAAACGATGCGGATAGTGAAAAATTGGCAAAGTTTCTCCAAAATTTTTAGGCGATATGTAAAAACAATAAAAGTTAACAGCAAACTTTATTTATTACTAAATACTAACAACAACTATGATAACGAAACTGAGAATAAAGAATTTCAGGGGGATAAAAGAAGGAGAGATAGAATTAGCACCGCTGACAATCCTCTTGGGAGGAAATAATTCGGGGAAGACAACGATTCTTGAAGCGTTGTTCTTAGCACCAAATCCTTTTCGCACGGTTCCTTATGTGATTGGTGGTAACTCAGCGGCAGAAGTCATACATTCGATGCATGAAACTCTCAGCAGTGAGGGATATGCATTTTTGCTTTACAATTATACCGCAAACCAAGTCGAAATAGACTGTAAAGTGGATAGCGATGACTATTTGCTTCTATTCACTAAAAAAGGCACGGATATTATTGTATCCACAAACAAGCAAGAGACGGGAGAGATTTATTCAGCAACAGTTGATGGTAAAGAGATAAAAACATGTAAGATTGGAAGAATGCTTGTATCCAATGATTGGGAGGAGAGGAATGTAGTAGAATTGCCCATAGAAAATACGCTCTTAATCAGCTCAAAATTGGTCAAAAGGGGTTATGAATACTTAGAGAGAAATTGGGCATCAATAATAAATTTGGGGATTTGCAAAAACGTTGCTGAGGACGTCTCAGGGCTTGTTTATGATAATTACAGGGACATAACAATAGAACCTTTTCTTGGTGGGAAATTGGCAATTTACGGATTCTTAGAAGACGGGCGGAGGATAAGGCTTGGTGACCTTGGTGAAGGTGTCCAGAGTTATATAATTGCAAAGCTTCTTTACGAATTAGAGAAACCGAATGTCTTGCTCTGGGATGACATTGAAGCGCATCTCAATCCGAGAATGCTGCTGAGTATTGCTGAATGGTTTTTTGATATAGTAGAAAATGGCAATCAAGTCATTTTTACAACGCACAGTTTAGAGGCTGCGAGAACGATAGCGGGTTTAAATGAAGAAAAAGCAGCGATTTATCTGACTTCGGTGGAGAAGAGCAATCTTAAAGCTAAGAAACTTACATTAAATGACATAGAGGAGTTTCTCGAAGCGGGAATTGATGTGAGAGTTGCGGAGCCATTTTTACTATGAAACTTTATACTTTAGACCCGAACAGTAGATTAGCAACAAACATAACCAAAATTTCAAGGGTTCTTAAGATGGATGTTCTCGTTAAAGGGGTAGATGTTTTAGATTTGGATACCATTGTGGTCATAGGCGACGGGACTCCTGATGATATAGCATTTAGCCTAATTGCTTACCATTTAAATGGGGATGAAATAGCGGGAATAGTTAAACCTCCAGGAAGAACAGGTTTGGGCGTTAGCGATTTGATTCCAACATACCTGAAAGGGAAAGTTCGCAAAATCATGGTTTTAATGGATCAAGAAGATGAGCCCCTCAATACAATTTGTGAGAGAACCCAAAATAGCCTGAAAAAGCTTGCAAAGTGCAAAATCAAAATAATTGATGAGGAGGGCAAAAGCGAAAAAAGACAGAAAGTTTACAAATGTAAATATGGTGGCAAAGAATTCGAGTTGATACTTGTTATAAACGGTCTTGATGAAATCCACACAGACAAGCACACCATAGAAGATCATTTACTGAAAGTTGCGGAAATGCTTTCAATAAAAGTTGAAGATTTTGAAACTTCCAAAGAGGCTTGGAAATCCATTGAGCGTCGTCATGTGGAAATTTTCAAAGGATTAAAGGAGAAAAGGAACATTGTGGGAAGTGTATTTCCACAGCAAATTAAAGGATGTGAGTATCTAAAATCTATAAGTTAAGGTCGTATTTTTGTTTTACCATAGCTTTAATGCAATACGAAAGAACAAAATGAACGAAAACAAAAACGAAGAACAAAAAGCAGAACCAGAGCTAGAGCCAGAATCACAAGCACAAGAGATGAGTCCTGTTCTATGCATAGGAATGGGTCTTTTTATCGTGTTCACGGCAGTAATTGCGTTGATGCTTGCGGCACCGTTTGACGCTTCTGGAGTAAAGGCATTTGAAAATCCCGAATCGGTGTGGAATCCCGTCTATTTTGTTATTCTTATTATATGTTTCACGGCGTTTATTCTCGCGGTGCTCAGGTTTGGCGGGCAGAAACTTGTCCATTTTGTGATGCTTGCGGCAGTGGCAGTAACGATATATTACGTGCTGGCTGTTCTTACACTTCCTTATGCTTACATCGCTATAATCGGCACTATTGCACTTACTCTTCTGCTGTATAAATATCCCGAATGGTACGTCCTCGATGCAACGGGTTTGATAATAGCTGGAGGAGCAGCGGCGATATTCGGAATTTCGCTAATACCTAAACTAATCGTGCTACTAATGATAATTTTAGCGGTGTATGATGCAATTGCGGTTTACAAGACGAAACACATGGTGTCGCTGGCAGAATCCATCGTGGATTTGCGAATACCCGTCCTTTTTGTCCTGCCGCGGAAGCGGAATTTTTCATTACTCCGCGAGAAGGGCCAGGATAAGGGTAAGACCGAGATGGAAGAAGCATTCTTCATGGGGCTTGGCGATGCGATTATCCCTTCTATGCTGGTTGTATCTGCAAATTGTATGTCTGTATTTACTTACTACTGGGGGCTGATAAACGCACCTGCTTTGGGTGCGTTAATAGGCACTCTGGCGGGTTATGCGGTGCTGAGCAGAATTGCGGGCAGGGGCAAACCGCACGCAGGGCTGCCGTTTCTTAATTCAGGTGCGATAATAGGGTTTCTGGTCGGCTATTTTGCCTTTATTTGAACATTCAAACACCTATGTTAAGTCCGTATGGCCAGATACGTCATGGCTATCACTGAGGGGGTTTTAATTCAATGGTCACGTTCCCACTCCGAGCAAGTTTATTACCCGTTTGAATTGACCGGATATAGGCGTGCATTTTAAAGTTTCCGGTGAACGGTTTTTCTTTTCTGTTCCATGCATTAAAGGTATAACTTGATTCTCCTCCCGGACCCATATCTATCACCATTAATCGTTCAGCGGGTAATTTCCAGTATTTAGCGCCCTCCTTCGGGTAGACCACCTCTATGCCAACACCGTAAGCATCGCGATAAATAATCTCCTCCCCGTTGTTCTGCACCGTAACGCAGACTGTAACAGATTCGCCCGGGTCAATTGTTACCACGCGGTTGCTTAATAGAGATGGTTTTGGATTTTCAACTTTAATATCAATAAATTCTAAGTCAAACTCCGATTGGTCTTCAAAATATCCAGAAAACGCAACTACGGCGACCACCAGTAACAGTATCGCTAATGCCGCTCCCATTCGTATTCTTATTGCGGTTTTTGATTTCATTTTATAGTTTTTTATTATTCCATATACATTTAAATTTAAACATTATTTGATTAGCTACCAAAAAATGAGAGAATTTAAAGATAGGATGGCGAAGGAAGGGAAGTTAGTAGAGATTGAGCGTGAAGTATCGCCAAAATACGAGGTTGCAGATATTTATGCCGAGCTGGAACGAAAAGGCAACAAACTGCCTGTTCTTTTTCATTCCGTTGACGGCATGCACAACGTCAAAGTCATAATGAATGTAGTTGGCGGGCGGCAAATGCTGGCAGAATTGCTTGGTACCTCTTATACCGAGCTCACACCATTTATGGCGAAAATCGCGGAAGGCGGGAACAATGACGATGGAAAAGTGAAGATAGTAGAGGATTCGGCGACAAAAGAAGTGGTCGGCGAGCCGAATTTAAACGAGTTACCTATATTGACCCATTTCAGGGGGGATGGTGGCGCTTACATCACGGGAGGCGTGGTTGTCGCGGAATTGGATGGCGTGATGAACGCATCCATTCATCGGTTGATGGTATTGGACGATAAAAGATTAGCGGCAAGGCTTGTTCCTTCTCGTCACCTGTATAAGATGCATCGTGAAGCGATAGAAAGAGGGGAGGACTTAAAAGTCGGAATTGCTATAGGGGTAGACCCGTTAGTCCTTTTAGCTGCTTCTACAAGGGTCCCGCCGGGTAAGGAGTTTGACTATGCCTCAGCACTGAAAAAAGAACCGGTGGAGCTTTTCAAGCTGGCTAATGGCGTAGCGGTTCCACATGCGGAAATCATTCTGGAAGGTTACATAGGCGAAACACGAGCAAAAGAAGGCCCTTTTATTGATATCACTGGCACTTATGACCTGATACGTGAAGAGCCGGTTATCACGCTTACGCGAATGTATCGGCGAAAAGACGCGATTTATCATGCCATTCTACCCTCAGGTGCAGAGCATAAGCTGCTTATGGGTGTGCCTTACGAACCCTTGATGTTCCGAGCAGTAGAGCGTGTAGCACGAGTAAAGAACGTGTTTTTAACCGAAGGCGGCTGTTGCTATTTGCATGCCGTGGTGCAGATAAAGAAAGAGAAGGAAGGAGAGCAAAAAAACGCGATTATCGCTGCTTTTGCTGCACATCCAAGCCTCAAACGTGTTGTCGTAGTTGATGACGACATAGACGTATTTAGCTCGAATGATGTGGAGTACGCAGTAGCGACGCGGGTTCGTTGGGATGAGGATATGGTACTCATCCAAAATGCGAAAGGGTCGTCACTTGACCCTTCATCGAAAAATGGACTCACAACAAAGTTCGGGATAGATGCGACAAAGGAGCTGGGTGAGGCGGGAAAGGCGTATGAGCGCGTTGTAAGAACAGGAAAATAAATAAATCCGTGTCTTGACTTAAATAGAAGGAAGATATAGTATATATACAACAAAAAAGCAAAAATGAGCGCCATTCACGTTACGGTCAACTGGGACGAGAAGGAATTAGAGAAAGTCGCCTCAGCCGAAGGACTCAGCATGGAGAAACTGCGACGACTTCTCGAGACCGGTAGAGTTGTAATCCCGAGAAATGCAAAGAGGGACATAGCACTAAAAGCGATTGGTGAAGGAGTAAGCACGAAAGTGAACGTGAACGTAGGCACGTCAAAGGATTACCTTAACATCGAAGATGAAGTAGAGAAGGCAAAGATTGCCGTGAAATACGGTGCTGATGCGATAATGGACCTCTCTACGGGTAACAGCAGCAGTCTCGATGAAACACGAAGAGCGATTTTAAAGGAAGTGGATGTACCGGTCGGAACGGTGCCAATCTACCAGGCAGGTTTAGAAAAGGCAGAAGAGCGAGCTGTGATAGACATGAGCGCAGATGACATGTTCAACGCAGTGAGGAAACATGCAAAAGACGGCATTGACTTTGTTACCATTCATGCAGGCGTGAATTTGAATTCGCTGGCACGATTAAGGAAGAGTGAACGTATCCTGGACGTTGTCAGTCGCGGTGGCGCTTTTCTCGTTGCCTGGATGATATATAACGAGCGAGAAAATCCGTTTTATGATGAATATGATTACTTGCTGGAAATAGCAAACGAGTATGAACTGACAATTAGCCTGGGTGATGGGATGCGTCCCGGCTGCATTTCCGATGCCTCAGACCGTGCGAAATACATGGAAACAATCATTCTTGGTGAACTCGTGAAACGTGCACGTGAAGAAGGAGTGCAGGCAATGGTTGAAGGTCCCGGGCATGTGCCACTGGACGAAATAGAGGCATCTGTGAAGACGATAAAACATATAACTGATTTTGCACCACTATATCTCCTGGGGCCTCTTGTTACCGACATCGCACCCGGATACGACCACTTTGTCAGTGCGATAGGAGGGGCGGTTGCGGGAATGTACGGTGCTGATTTCCTTTGCATGGTCTCGCCGTCAGAGCATCTGGCTCTGCCCTCCGTGAACGACATAAAAGAAGGCACGATAGTAACGAAAATAGCGGCACATGTGGCGGACATTGTGAAAGAGGGGCAAAGAGAGAGGGCAAAACGCATGGACGATGAAATGGCGTATGCGAGGAAGAATCTGGATTGGGAACGGCAACTGGAACTCGCGATAAATCCTGAGGAGGCACGGAGGATAAGAAACAGCAGACCTTCGGAAAGCGATGCCTGTTCTATCTGCGGTGATTTGTGCGCGATAAAGCTCCTGAAGGAATTTTTGAAGAAGTGAATTTATAGCGATTTATTATGGTGTTGAATCTGTCGAGGGCTTTGCCCCTGAAGTCTAAAAAAGCGGTGACTTTGGGGGCAGATGATAGAGTTTAGGAGCAAAGTGGAATAAGTAGCGAAAAACTATAAAATCGGTCAGAACCGAAAATCATTTAATTTGAAATCACAATGTTACACATTAATGTTAAAAAAATCGCTTTATAAG
>JAYEII010000027.1:0-13730 GCA_034660015.1 Methanobacteriota archaeon
CATGGCTGAAGAGGAGAATATAAAACACCTGTTGAAGATTTCGGGATATTCAGACATAGCGATAGAATACTTCCTCAAGAAAGTGAACGTAGGGAAAATAGATAACCCTGACGCGTATTTTGTACATGTCGGCCCGTGCGGGGACACGATGGAGATTTTCCTGACTATCGAGCCGAAGTCACGAGTGATAAAGGAAGCGAAATTTCAGGCGATAGGGTGCGCAGGGGCTTTTAGCTCTGGGTCTGCTCTCGCCGAGATGATAAAGGGGAAAACGATAGAGCAAGCGGCGAAGATAGAAGAGGAAGACGTAATAGACTGGCTCGGTGGTATCCCAGGACAGAAGATTCACTGCACGTGTTTAGCAAAAAAGACGCTAAAATTCGCACTTAATGAATATAAAGAGTGAGGGATAAAGAGATGGATGATTTAGATAAGAAGATACTGAGAGAACTGCAGCGTAATTCTCGCAGTTCGTTCACGAAGATTGCACAGAACATAGGTGTAAGCACTGCTACGGTAAGCGAGAGGGTAAAAAGGCTAACAGAAAAAGGAATTATCTGTGGCTATACTGCGGTTCTCAATACCTCTGAACTCGGCATGGTAACGTTAATCACAAAGATAAAAATCAAGCCTGGATATAGCGTTGATGTGGTCGGGAAGGAGATAGCGAAACTGGATGAGAGTTGCTGCATTCACCACGTAACCGGGGATTTCGACCTGCTCGTTATCTCTAAGTGCGTGGGTCATGGTAAATGTGGAGCAGTGATAGAGAAAGAGAAGAACATAGAGGGTGTGCAGAGCGTGGATGCGGAACTCGTGCTCAAGACGGTGAAGGAAGAGCTTAAGGTCAAGCTGTAGCTTTCTGATTTTACCCCGCGATTTTGAGCAATTAAGGTGAGCTTTTTTTTGGGGGGGTAAAACCTAAAATGTTTAGGGTAAAGGCGAAAAACCTCACACTAATTTAGTAAATCACGTGAAGGTTCATTTTTTAAAAGAATTTTGGCTAAAACTTCATGTTTGTTCACACTTGTAAAAAAACCGCAAGTTTTATATACTGTAAATATACAATCTATCAGTAGGAGGTAAAAAATAAATGCCTTCAAGGGGAAAAAAGAGGTGAAATATATGGCGACAAGAACGAATTCTATAAGTAGTTATAGTGATTTCAGAATGTCGCGGCGGACGTTCACTAAACTGGCGGCTTTAGGAACGGCTGCGGCTATCAGTGGGATTGGAGATGTCGGAGCTTATCCTACGAAGTTTGTGGATAAACTGATAGAACCAGCGAGTGCTACGCCTGCTCCCGCTCCCGGGGGGCAACTCATAAAGACTATATGCTCGCATTGTGCAGTGGGATGCGGAGTGAATGGAAGAGTTGAGGACGGTGTATTAACAGGCTTGGAGCCGTGGACGGACCATCCAGTATGCGCGGGAGGGATGTGCTCAAAGGGAACTTCAATAGCAGAGATGGTTAATTCAGAGACCCGGCTGAAATACCCGATGAAGAAGGAAGGTGGCAGATGGGTGCGAATCTCATGGGGAGAGGCGTTAGATGCGATTGCGGACAAGGTAAAAGAGATACAGGCGAACTACGGACCTGACTCGATCTTCTGGATGGGTTCTGCGAAGGTGACAAATGAAGAGTGCTACTTATTCAGGAAGTTTGCAGCTTTCAACGGCACGAACAATGTGGACCACCAGGCAAGGATATGCCATTCCACAACTGTTGCGGGTATGGCGAACACGTGGAGCTATGGAGCAATGACGAACTCGTGGAACGACATGCGACACTCGAAGTTAATCTTCTTCTGCGGTGAAAATGCTGCGGAGTCGCATCCCGTCTCGATGCAGCACATCCTCGAGGCGAAGGAGAGAGGTGCGAAGTTCATCGTAGCGGACCCGAGATTTACGAAGTCCGCTGCACTGGCTGATCAGTACGTGCGATTCAGATCAGGCACCGATATTCCATTAATCTGGGGAATTGCAAACGTAATTGTGAATAACGACTGGCACAACAAGGATTTCATAGAAAAGAGATCATACGGGTTCGATCAATGGTGGGACGTGGTAAAGGAGTACACACCAGAAGTTGTGGAGGACATCACCTGGGTTCCGGCTGATACCATAAGGCAGCTCGCTTACGACTGGGCACACAACGACCCTGCTTGCATCTGCTGGGCAATGGGCGCAACACAACACACAGTTGGCACCCAAAACATCAGGTCGTTTGCATGTCTCGAGGCACTCATGGGCTATGTCGGAAAATCAGGTGGCGGATGCAATGCGTTCAGAGGACACGATAACGTGCAGGGTGCGACGGATATGTGTGTACTTTCTCACTGGCTGCCCGCATACTACGGTCTCACAGAAGGCTCGTGGAAACACTGGGTTGGCGTCTGGAATGAGCATGCGCCAATAACCTACGAGGAGATGAAAGCGAAGTTCGCAGAGTACAAGGGCAAGTCGCTGATGCACGTGAAGGGGATAACGGTCTCACGGTGGTATGAAGGAGTGCTCAACGAGGAATTCCCGGTTCATCAGCCAAATCCAATAAAGATGGTTTTCGTGTGGGGGCATTCGCTGAACTCGATTTCAGAGATGAAGAAGATGAAGAAGGCGATGGAACAGATGGACTTGATTGTCGGGATAGACCCGCATCCGACGATTGCGGCGTCCCTTGCGGACAGACCAGATGGAATTATAATACTGCCTGCATCCACGGTCTTCGAGAAAGACGGAAGCGTTACGAACAGTGCGAGACAGATGCAGTGGAGAAACAAGTTGGTGGAACCCTGGGAGGACAGCAAGCCAGATATGTGGATTATGAAGGAGCTTGCGGATAGGCTTGGGTTTGGTGTGCACTTCACGTATAACAGCCCCGAGGACGTTCTCAGAGAGATTAACCGCGGTGCCTGTGTAATCATGATGCGAGAATCGCCGGAACGATTGAAGCGACAGCAAGAGCACAGTGCTGATTTCAGTATCGAGGATTGTCAGGCAAAGGGCGGTCCCTGTAAAGGAGAATACTGGGGACTTCCGTGGCCCTGCTGGAATGATGAACATCCCGGAACACCGATTTTATACAGAAACGATATACCTGTCTCAGAAGGGGGGAACGAATTTAGACCCAGATTCCGAGGGAAAGGCTCTACAAACGGAAATCCGATTTCGGATGATGGCGTGAGCATGTTAGGTGCGGCATACGGATACCCAGGAGGATATGACCAGTTGAACTGTGACGGCACGCCGGGTTCAGGATGGAAGTTTGAGCTGGACTGCGACTGGAAGGAGATGATTGCACAGAACAAGTGCCCATCAGGAGCGGGAAGAATGAGATTCAGAGCCTGGAACTTGCCAGACCCTGTTCCGATACATCGCGAGCCGATAGAGAGTCCAAGACCCGACCTGATAGATAGATACCCAACTTACGACGATGCTGAGGACCACTACCGTGTGAAGTGCCTGTATAAGACGATACAGCAGCAGCGGAAGAACCTTGTGAACGACTATCCAATCATTCTTACTACGGGCAGACAGGTAGAGCACATGGGCGGAGGCGCAGAGACGAGGTCGTGTCATTACCTTGTGGAGCTTCAGCCAGAGATGTACGTGGAGGTAAATCCTGCATTGGCTGCCGACATAGGCGTCAAACACTGGGACTACGTTTGGGTAGAAACGCTGAGAGGAAGATGCAAGGTCAGGGCATACGTGACGGAAAGGGTGAACGAAGAAACAGCGTTCATGCCTTACCACTGGGCAGGCTGGTTTGAAGGAGTTTCCTACGAGGATAGATACCCTGCTGAGTGCTGCGAACTCGCACTTGGTGATTCTTGCAATATCATCACCGTAGATGGATACGATAGAACAACGAACATGCAAGAGACGAAAGCGTGCCTTTGTAAGGTATATAGAGCATAGGAGGGATAGAAAATGGCAATATATAAGTTTTTACATGATAAGGAGCGATGTATAGATTGTGGTGGATGCTTTGCTATTTGCAAGGACCAGAACAAGGTTCCGGAAGGAACAGCCAGAGTCCGAGTGGTGACGGTAAACGAGGGAAGACCAGGGGAAAGAAATATAACAATATCCTGCATGCACTGCACTATCCCGGCATGTGAAAGAGCATGCCCGGTAAATGCGATAACCAAGCGACCAGATGGTGTTGTGATAAACGATAAAGACAAGTGCATAGGATGCGGATATTGTAGTTGGGCGTGTCCATTCGGTGCTCCGAAGTATCCGCATACAGGACCTGCTAATCTCCAGGGAATAATGGACAAATGCACTTTCTGTGTTGTTCCGTATGAGCAGGAGAAAGATGGAGCAGGGAATATTATACAGGGAGAACCAAACCCCAAATGTGCTGCGTTCTGCGCAACGAAAGCACGACTTGGTGGTGATGTAGCGGAGATAACAGCTACATATATGGCAAGAGCAGCAGGAAAGGTGGTGCAAAGGCAAGTGGGGGTGTAAATAGAGTATGAGCCACACAGCATACGTTGTATTTACAGTATTCAGTCAGATGGCAGTGGGCGCACTGATAGCAATGGTCATCGCAGACTTTCTCGCAAAGGGAAAGGAGGAGGCAAAGTTCTTTGAGACCGGGGCATGGGTATGTGTCCCGGTCGCGGTTATTGGTCTGATAGCAATGCTCTCACACGAGGCACGTCCAATCCAAGCGATGATGACGATGAACGCAAACTTAGCTACGTCATGGCTGAGCAGAGAGTCCTTAGCATTGACGGTGTTTGTAGTCTTAGCGGTGATATATACAGTGCTGTGGCTATTTGAGCCAGAATACGGCAGTCTCAAGGGGCTACCAGTAATACCAAAGATAGCAAAGATTTTTATGCCGCTCAGGAAGGTTGTTGGAATCTTAGGTGCGGTTGTGGGATTTGCGTACCTCGGTATAGGTGCAAAGGCGTACATGATGCCCACTATGCCTTCGTGGAACTTAGACACAACGCCGCTGTTCTTTCTGGTTACTACTCTACTCGTGGGCGTAACGGCAGTAGCAGCAGTTCTTTCAGCGAAATACATGCTTAAAAAAGAAACCGTGGAACGTTTTGCGAACTTTCTTTGGGCTACGTGGGGTATTGCGCTGGTAATGGTAATTGTGCTGCTCTTCACACTGTTTACTAACATATCTGCGTTACAACAAGTTGGAGTGACAGAAGCCACAACACTAGCTCAAGCGGAAACACTAAAAAACATGCTGCATGGTGATTACACCGCGCTATTCTATGCACGAGTGATAGTAGGCGTTGTTCTGACTCTCGTATGCTTGGCAGCGCTTATATTGCCGCTAAAGAAGAAGGACATCTCAAAAGCATCGGCTCTTACACTCGCAGTGTTTCTGTGTGCACTAATCGGGGAACTTCTGGGAAGGGCGGTGTTCTTCGGTGCGAACGTGTCTCTTGGTGAAGTCATGCCCTATGTTCTATCATCAATAGTATAAGAACCCCCCCAAAAAAAAAAACAGAAAAGAACAAAAATTGGGTTGTGGAATCAAACTTTAAGAAAGTTTGAAGTTTGAGCAAAATCCACAACCCGCTATTTTTTTTAATTTCTTAATTTAAAATAAAAAATGCTTGCAATACTAATCTAACCCGTGCATGCAAGCCTTAACATCCTTTTCTGATTAATATACGATAGCAATCTTAGTCGGACTTAGGCGAAGAATCCAGCTTTGCCTGAACTTCCTCTTTTAACTCCTCCTCGGTCTTCCCTTCGGTATCTATGCCCATATACGCAGCCACTTCTTTTATGTTTACTTCCTCGCCCTTTGTCTCCGCTGCCGCTTTTTTCGGTATCTCTTCTTCACTGCCTGCCACAGATTCTTCAAATTTCTTGTAGTTAATCTCCGCTTCCTTCCTCGCTTTTTTGAACTCTCCCATTGCCTGTCCAAATGACCTGGCAAGTTGCGGCACCTTAGAAGCGCCGAACAGCAGAATGACTATCAATATTATTATCCCAATCTCAGTTGGTCCTATCCCTCCAATAAAAAGCATTCCTCCGATCATCGTTTTTTTTTGGCACCTCCTAACTTAACTTATCTTGCTTATATAACATATTTTAAGTTTAGGTATATAAATATATCGTATTTTTTCAAGCTTTCTTTCTTAAAGAGAGCTTTGTTATTAGTAATCCAAGCTCGAACATAGCTATTGACACCACCGCCATCAACATTGAAATACCCGTAGGGTCGGCGATGATAAAGAGAGCGATTCCTATTATCAGCCCATAAAATATCAGTCGCTTATCTTTGAGCCAGGAATACGTTACGAGCTTCATCCTTACCGCCAAAGCCATTATTAAAGGTATTTGAAAAATCAGCCCGAATCCCACGGCGGTGTAAAGGATAATAGAGAAAACCCTTTTAGCAGAAAGCCTCACCAGTGCTATCTCGCCGGAGTAGGCGATGATGTAATCAAAAACGCGTGGAAGCACGATGTAATAGGCGAAGAAAGTGCCGAGTCCATACAAGCATAGCGAAGGAATAACAACAATCAGGAAAAATCGCCTCTCCGACGGATATAAACCCGGTCGCATAAAAGCGAAAATCTCATATAGTAATAAGGGTAAAATAACAGAAAGAGCACATAAAAAGGAGAACAACAGCCTCACGCTTAGCCATTCCATCGGGCTGTATACAAATAAAGACATATCACCATGGAATAGATGGGTTAATAAGACGTGAAGGTAATCGTTTGAAAAAGGGAACATGATCAGAGTAACCGCTGCGAACGGGATTAAAACAACGATGAGTCTTCTTCGTAGTTCGGCGAGATGCGTGATTAATGGAAGCTCCTCATCGCTCACAGGTTCACTTATCTCATTTCCAGTTTGTTCCATTTTTTTTCTTATCCTCTTCCCTTTTAGTCAGGAGCAATGACAGATGACAAGCAGTAGCATTAGCGAGGAGTTTGGATATATAATAGAAGCGTTAAAGAGAAAAATCATGCTCATTTCGGGCATTGTCATCGCTACTATGCTTCTCTCTTTTTCTTTATTGGTAGACCCCGCGTTACAGAGGATAAAACAAGACCTCCTGCCTGAAGGTGCCACCCTCATCTATATTTCACCCGTAGAAGTGATAATGCTGAAGTTAAGGATAGCCTTGCTCACCGGCGTAATACTTGCCACTCCTGTTGTATGCTATTATGCGTATAAGACATTAAAAGCGAGGTTCGGGGTAAAGAGTCCAATGAAAAAAACACATCTCTTTATATTGCTTGGTTCTGCCATTTCTTTGTTCATTGCAGGGATAAGTTATGCTTACTTCCTTATGCTGCCGCTCGTTCTCCGTTATCTCAACTATATGTCATCATCAGCGGGTGTTATTGCTACCTGGTCCATCAACGAGTTCGTATTTTTTGTTGTTGTAATAACGCTTATACTGGGGTTAGCGTTTGAACTGCCTATCGTTATCGTCTTTGTCGTTTATTCTGGACTCGTCCAGGTAAACACACTGAAGGAATACAGGCGGTATGTCATTGTGGGAATGTTCGTTCTCGCAGCATCTTTTACACCGCCGGATGTGGTGAGTCAGCTCATTGTCGCTTTTCCTTTGATTGTTTTCCATGAGATAGGAATAATACTTGCGAGCGTCATCTCTAAGAGACGTTTTCCTCAAAATCGCGAATCCCAAGCACCAGTACCAAATTCCAAATAAATCACAAAATCCGCCATCCGTTCGTGTACACATTAAACCGTTTATCGCGGGCGAACCCGACAAGGGTTATGCCGGATTCGGTTGCATCACGTATTGCCAGTTCAGTAGGTGCGGAAACGCTTATGGCAACAGGGAAACCCGCAAAGAGCACCTTCTTCACGGTGGTGTGCGTTTGCCGGGAAGAAGTAACTAAAACGTTTTCAGAAATCTCTATCCCGTTTTTTATGCACGTCCCTATGAGCTTGTCTATCGCGCAATGCCTGCTCACATCCTCGATAAAGATGCCTGCTCCATTTTGATTGAAAGCCGCAACCACATGCGTGCCACCCGTCGCTTTATACAATACGCCCCCCTCGCCTAACTCTTTTACACGTTTAAACACCTCTTCGCACCTTATTTTTATCCTTGAGTTGACCTTCGAGGGATTCCGATGGACTTCTCGCTCTAATGTAACACGTATTACGTATTTCCCGGGGATCGCCTCTTCGACATCGAGACTCGTGATGTAAGAAGTGTCAAGCCCCTCGGAGTTCAAATGCCCGATTGCCAGTTCTTCGAAATGCGAAGGCAGGCAAAATAACCGGCTGTGTAGTTCTCCCCCTACATATATTCGTACTTCCGCTTCGCGAACGACAAAATCGTCTCTACGTCTTTGTAAGCATTTGTCACCGGAAACTTCGCGGATTTTCACGGGGGCGAGCGCTCCCCCCCTTTCTTTCGGGTCCATACTGTTTTATCAATCATATTTTTAAACCAAATCTTCTTAAACCAAACGACTGAAAGTTTGGTTAGAAGATACAGACAAAACCTAAAACATTTAGAAAAAAATCCAAAAACCTATCAATAATTTAGAAAAAACAGTAAAAACTTCATTTTTAAAAAGAAACTTCGTTAATGTCTTATATTCATTTGTATCGCTAAAAAATCGAAAGTCTTTTATACTGCGTAATCTCAAAGTTATGTAACATTGATTCTATTGGATATAGGGAGATAGAAGAAAGATGCCAAAAAGGGAATACGCAAGAAGCTGTAAATCGGTGAGCGCAATAGTGAAGACTGCGAAGCCAATGCTGCCTCTGATAGTTATTGCAGTGTTAACGGTATCGCTGGTGAGTGTAGCGATAGCGGCTGAGGAAGACTTCGGTGGTTGTGAGATGTGTCATTCAGATATTGCTGAGGATTTTTCGACATCTCTACACTACACCGGCGCGGGGATGAAGGGCGAATACGCGAAGTATGCGGCAGAAGAGTTTGGAATTGATATGGACGAATATTATGCAAAGTGGAACTGCTCTAAATGTCATGCTGCCACCTGTGAAAAGTGCCATGTAGGATATGAAGCTAAGATGGGGCATGGCGACCAGACTCAAGAGATAACGATAGATACATGTGACAAATGCCACTATAAGAAACAAACCTCAACCTTTGTAGGAGAGATTCCAGCACATGGCAAGATTCCGATAGAAGGAGCCGAAGTAGCGCACCCCGCGGATATCCATTATGAAAAGGGGCTTATATGCACGGACTGCCATAATGTGGAAGATATGCACGGTACAGGGGAAGAAGCAGCCAGCCAGCTTGAAGCAGTGACGACAAAGTGTGAAGACTGCCACAACAGTCCAGGGAAAGAAGTCAAGGGAATGCCAGTAACGCAGTTTGCACCGGATACACCATCGCATAAGATACACGGTGATAAACTCGACTGTACTGCATGTCATCTGGGATGGGCACCAAGATGTGTAAACTGTCACTTAGATACCAGAAAAGGAACGCACGTAGAGATTGACGATTTCCATCTTGCTATCGGTGCTGATGGTAAGATAAAACCGTTCATGAACATGACTGCTGCTTATGACAGTGCGACACACACAGGGTATGGTGCATGGTTCCCGCATACGGTTACAGATAAGGCAAAGGAATGCGCAGACTGCCATGAAAACCCAGAAGTGCTCTGCGAGGGTTGTGAAGGAGAGATGCTCGGAGAAGGGGGTTCTTTTATACCGCAAGAGACGATAGACAGGGTTTTAGCGGTAGAAATGCCAGCGGAAGCACCAGCAGCAACGCCTACGGAAACACCAGCAGAACCAGCAGCAACGCCTACACCACCAGGTTTCGAACTGATATTCGCAGTAATTGCAATTGCAGTGGTTGTGCTTCTTGCAAAACGGAGACATTAGGTGAAAAAGAGTGTGAGGGTCTAAGCAATCGGCTGGACCCTTTTTTTATTTTTTTTATTGTATATAAAGTATAGCTTCCTTCTATTTAGGACACAGATTTACACTGATTTACTCGGACTTATTTAAGTTTATCCGGATTCATATCAAAAAATGGCTCTCTGTATTGCATCGCCAATTTCAATCTGCTTATTATATGCTTTTCATCCACGCTATCTATGGGAACGAGATTATCATTCCTCAGTAAGCAGGGTCTTATTTTTCCATCAGACGTTATTCTCAATCGCGAGCAATTCGCACAGAACTCGGTGTTCGCTATCGGATGAACAACTTCTACTTCTACACCATCCACAAAATATTTTCGCCTGTGTTGCAGCCTTCTGGTTTTTATCGCTGATGCTTTTGATTTCAGTTCGGATTCCACCTTTGTAAAATCAACGGTGTACTTCGACATAGTGAGGGGTTCTGCCCCAAAGGAGGGAATCAATTCTATTAGCTGCAGGATTACCGATTCTCCTTCTCCCTCCCCCCCGGCACCTCTTTTATTGCACTCACGCACAAAATCCATCATGGCGACCACATCATCCTCGTTTATTCCGTTCAGCAGAACCATGTTCAGCTTTACCGGCGTAAGACCTGCATCTATCGCACTGTGAATACCATCAATCACGCTGTGGAGATTGTTTCTTGAACACGTGATAAAATCATATTTTTCCTCGTTAATCGAATCTAAGCTGACGTTCACCCTGTCCAGACCCGCATCTGCGAGTGCCCGTGCATATTTTCCTAAAAATACACCATTTGTCGTTACGGAGATGTTATCCTCAATGTCTCGCATACCCTGAACGATGTCCGCAAGGTCAGCTCGCATTAACGGCTCGCCACCCGAAAATTTTATTCGCCTTATGTCAAAATAATCCGATGCAACTCGCGCTATCGCTATTATAAACTCAGCACTTATTTCTTTCTTAGCTATTTTATCTGTTGAAGTCTCCTTTGCTCGTTCTTCTCCCTCACAATGACAGTAGATGCAATTCAAGTTACACCGATTTGTGATAGAGAACCTCAGACTCCTTATTTCTCTACCGTAATCGTCTATTAATCGCTGTTTTTTGTTTTTCATCATATTTGGATTTGTTTGCGATTTGGTGCTTGAGATTTGAAATTTGTCCTTAATCCTTAGTATGGGTGCATAACGCTCGTTCGCTTAAATTGCTCGTTACTGAACAAGACCAAAAAATCGCTGATTCCCACTACTTTGGACAACCGTTCAGCTATTTCTTCCACCGATTCGCGGGTGTACCCATGAATTACGGTGAACAAATTATGCTCCCACTTTCCCGGCATGGTTACTCGCTCGTAGCAGTGTGTAATCTCTCTATAAGAAGCAAGCATGTTCCCAACGCTGTCTACCTGTTCTTGAGACACTTTCCACGCCACTACTGCATTTGCCATAATTCCTACTTTTCGCTGGTTGACTGAGATACCGAGTCTTTTGATAACACTACTGTTTATCAACTTCTTTAACCTTGCTATCACCTCATCCTGACTTATCCCTGCTTCTTTTGCAATTCCTTCAAAAGGCTCCTTTACAACCGGTATCCCTTCCTGTGCGGCACGTAAAATAGCTTGGTCAGTCTCATCCGGGTCTTGGTCGTCACCCGTGTTCATTTTCGTGCGCTCCATTTCAACTTTTGGTAAGTCTCCGCCGCCGTGGTCTTCAAAATCCGTAAATTTGAAACGAACGTCAACTTTAAACACACGAGTAGTGGGAAGGTCTAAGACGTCTGAGTCGGGGATTCCGGTTCTTTCCTTTATCTCTTCCACCGTGCTTCTTAAGTCCTTACCACCACTACCACACGTTGTAACGGTGAACCAGAGGTTATAGTCATGTTCACGCTGATAATTGTGCGTTACACTCATATATTCATTAACCACGCTGACAACATCCCCCATTCTCTCCGCAGGCACGCGCATAGCCATTAAAGTGGATGAGCATGCCACGATTTTTTGACCGTTAAGAATAGTGCGAAGTTTACGAATAACACCGTCAGAGGAAAGCCGCTGGCTGCGTGATAACACCTCCTCTGCCGTGATTCCCAGCTTCTCGCCTATTTCAGCCCAGGGGCTTTTAGCCACTGGAAACGCATCTTGCAGGCGTTGTAATAGCTTTTTATCCCGATTATCCAGCGTACAGTGTTCTTCTACATTCATTTTTCTTCTCCTCCTGGTATGTATGGGCACCACGGCTCCTCAGCTAAATAGTCGCCTTTTAATTCCCCGGGCTCCTGCAGACCACCGCAGACGTCCACAAAACTCGTCAAGCCATAGGCTCGTGCACGACACCCGCCACAAATGTCCCGGTATTCACAGGCTCCGCACTTGCCTTTTAAGCGGTCGAAGTCACGCATAGCATTTAATATGGGAGACCCGAACCATATCTCTTTGAACGGCGTTTCTCGAATGTTACCCACTTTTACGGGCAGATAAGGGCAGGGAGTTACTTCACCCGTGGGGTATATGCGGCAATAAGCGAGCCCCGCAATGCATCCTCGTGTCCACTGGTCCAGATCCAATCCCTTTTGTGATGCGATTCGCATAAATTGAGGTGCGCAGACAGGTCTAACCGCAAGGTTATATTTTGCACTTGCTACCTTTTCAAGCACTCCCTCTATCATTTGCTCATACATCTCTGGCGATATGTCCTCTATCTTTTTCCCTCTGCCCGTAGGCACGAGAAAGAAGAGGTGAAACATACGTGCACCATGTTTTTCCGCTAATGCCATTATGTCATCAATTTCATCGTAGTTCTGCTGCGTCACGGTGGTGTTTACCTGAACGCCTATGCCATTTTCTATGCACGCGTCAATCCCGTCTAATGCCCGTTCCCATGCACCTTTCACGCCACGAAAAGCGTCATGACGGTCGGGAACCGATGAATCAATACTGACGGCAACTGCTTTTACACCGCTGGATTTTAGTTCCTTCGCAACGGAATCGGTTATCAGCGTGCCATTGGTGCCCATCGCTACGATTAAACCCTTCTCGGTTGCGTACCGGGCAAGTTCAAAAACGTCATCACGGAGCAGTGGTTCCCCTCCACTTAGTATCAAAATGGGTTTGCTTACTTCTACTATCTGGTCTATGAGCTCCTTCCCCTCTTCCGTACTTAACTCGCTTTTCCCTGCTCTTTCATCCGCATCTATGTAACAGTGTGGACACCGCAAATTACAGGCGAAAGTCATGTTCCAGGAGATGAGCCGAGGTATAAAGTTTCTTCGTTCACTAAATGAATGTGAATGCAGATGTTCTTGATTCTCGTTTTCAGACATTGTGAACTATTTGTATTATAACAAAATTTTAACTTCATGATTATATAAAGTTGTCGTTTTTTTTTTTGAAACACGAATAAAAATAAGCGGGTTATATATAGTTATAGAAGTGATTACAGAAAGGAAAGGCATAACGTAACTGTCGGGTGATATAGATGGGAATGGGAATGGAAGTAGAAATGGGAGAACTATTCATAATCCTCGCTGGCATCTTGCTGGTTTTTGATTTTGTCCTGCTGTCAAAAGCAACGGCAAAGGACAAGAAGAAACTCGAATACGCATTTTACACCTCTGCCATCGCTTGTGCGTTGGTCGTGGCTTCATACCTCTCGCTCACTTGGGCTTTTGTATCCGATAATTTCTCCTTAAGCGAGGTTTATACCTACAGTTCATCGGGCTTGGCTATCTGGTATAAACTCGGCGACCCGTGGATAGGAGCCAGCGGGTCAATGCTTTTTCTTACTTTTCTCTTTACCCTCCTCTATTTCATCTATCGGTTTAAAGAGCCCGAACCCGAATCAGAAAACGGGGATGAAAAAGGAAGCA
>JAYEII010000028.1:0-2656 GCA_034660015.1 Methanobacteriota archaeon
GTATATCTCTACAGCGCGGAAGAACGGGCGTCATGTCCTCGATGCTATTCACGATGCGTTTAGAGGGTCCCCATTTATTCCTTCAGTCGGTTCTATGGGATTGACACAGGGGTGAGTAGTTACGATAAATGATACTATATAAACAAGTAAGAAGGTTTTAACCGATGAACACCAAACGTTTGCGCTGGATTTTTCTCGCACTCATTCTCTTATCCCTCTTGCTTGCTTCGCTGGCAACGGGCGGTGAGGATGCAAAAGGGGACAAAACGGTAATTTACGTGCTGAGAATAGAAGGCACGATTACAGAAGGCACTTCCTTAGACGTAGTGGAAGGATTAAGGGAAGCGGAGGGAATAGGTGCAGAAGCGATTTTAGTCGAACTCGATACGCCTGGGGGACTCGTTGCTTCCACGCTTAAAATAACAGAAGCGATTTTGAATTCAGAACTGCCCGTTATCACGTATGTAACGCCAAAAGGAGCGATAGCGGCATCCGCAGGTTCTTTTATCCTCGTTTCGGGCAATATCGCGGCAATGGCACCCGGAACGACAACGGGTGCGGCAATGCCTGTCGAGATAGGTATGGAAGGTAGAAAGGCGGCAGATGAGAAGACAATAAAATTCTTCGCTGGACATGTAGAGAGCATAGCGGCATCAAGAGGCAGAAACGCAACGCAGGCAAAGCGCTTCGTCACCGAAAACGACGTGTTAAATGAAAATACCGCTTTAGAAAGAGGAATAATTGACCTCATCGCAGAGGATGAAACCGAGCTTTTAAACAAAGTTAATGGAATGACCGTTAAAATAGGGACTGAGAACAGGACTTTAGCGACGAAAAACGCTTCGCTGTACATAAAGGAAAAAAGTGTGCGCTCTTATTTGTTAGAAACGCTTAGCAATCCTCAAATAGCTTTTATCCTCCTAATGGTAGGTATGTATGGACTGATTTTTGGATTCATGTCGCCGGGGACATACGTGCCTGAGATGATAGGTGCGATATGCCTGATTTTATCGCTGTATGGGATGGGACTTTTCGAGGTGAACATGTTCGGTGTGCTTTTGATAATTATCGCAGTCATATTATTCATTGCCGAGGCGCTTACGCCTACCTTCGGAATACTCACCACAGGAGGTGCTGTATGCTTGATAATAGGCGCTTTAATCTTACCAAAGGAGCCTTTTCTCTTTAATCCACAGTCGGAATGGTTTGAGGGATTCTTACTAACTATAATCGGGGTTGTGGTGGCAACCGCAGTTTTTTTCTTCTTTGCCATTGGAGCGGTGTTAAAGGCGAGAAAGAGAAGAGTGAAAGTGGGTGGTGAAGAGCTTATCGGGAAAATAACAAGGGCAGAGACGGAAATAAACGAAGATAGTGGCACAATAAAAATACGAGGTGAAATCTGGAATGCTCGAACGTTGGAAAGGGAAACAATAAAAGAAGGAGAAAAAGTGGAGATTGTGGACCGAGAGGGGTTAACGCTAATTGTCAAAAGGAAAGAATAAGAAATTAGGCAATAGCCAATAGGCAAATATGGATTGGGGTTAGAGGGTTAGGCAAATGAATCCGTCCCCTTTTGGCTATTCCCTATTCCCTATTCCCTATTTGGCTGCTAAAGAAATCGTGAGGCGACAGATGAACATCCTGTTAGGAGCACCGGTATGGTACGGCAACCGCCCATTCAAGAAGACAATAGAAGCGCTTTACAGGCTCGAACTGGATTATTTCGAGTTTTCGCTTGATTATCCATTGCCCGATTGCATGGAAGAAGCGGAGAGGAAAGAGATGAAGGAGCTGTTAGAGGAGTTCGGGTTGAAAATCGCTTTTCATTCCCCGCTTGATATTTCAGTGATGCATCCACGAGACGAGATAGCAGATGCGAGTATGACCGTTTTGAGGAGGTGCATGGAATTTTCAGCGGAGTTCATGCCTTTATCGCTATACTACAATTTACATTTGCATCCAAAAGTTTCCACGTATAAGCTTGATGACGTGAGAGAAGAGATAAAACAAAAAGGTCTGGAAAGATGCCTCGCGATAACCAAAATGGCTTCCGAGCTCGGGATCCTGGTAAGCGTGGAGAATGATTTAGTCCCTTTTGAATGGTCTGACCTGATATTCGAAGCCCTTTCTCTTTCTCTTTCAGCTTCAGATGCATGTCTCACCTTTGATATCGGGCACGCGATAATGGCGGAAGTGACTCAACCGAAAAGCAGAATAAAAATGAAAGACGGTATGTATCTGGATTATCTTAAGCGGTGGATAGACAAATGCGGGGATAAAATACGGGTGGTGCATTTGCACGATTGTTCCCTTACGGAGAAACAGGACCATTTGTCAATAGGAAGCGGGGAATTGGATTTCGACGCGGTATTCGAGGTTTTGAAATCAACGGCTTGTAAATATATGGTGATAGAGACTTTCTGGAGGAATAAAAATAAAGAAGAAATGAATTACGAAGAGATGAGGAAGAATGTGGAATTTTGTAGAAGTTATTTGTAAAGTGGGTTTACCAGAAAGTATATAAATAGAAAAACGGAATTACCAAATATGGTGGAAATAAGTAAGATTGTTGAACAAAATACATGGTGGAGATTTGGCATGGAATTCGAGCATTACGATAAAATCCTAAATGAATACAGAGTAGCACCGGTGAGG
Organism: Methanobacteriota archaeon; assembly: GCA_034660015.1. GTDB lineage: Archaea > Halobacteriota > Syntropharchaeia > Alkanophagales > Methanospirareceae > QEXZ01. The sequence continues at coordinate 2,656 of JAYEII010000028.1, forward strand.
T
>JAYEII010000029.1:0-2637 GCA_034660015.1 Methanobacteriota archaeon
ACCCGCAGACTTAATAGTCTTTAACTTTTCTTCATTCAGTCCCATATTTTTCAACCTCCAAATATATATCAACTCCTCTATATTAAATCTTGTATCATTCGAATAACCCACTCTGCCGCCCTTCTTCGGGAGAAGGTTTCTCGCAAAGGAACGGAAATCGTCTTTCAGGATAGCTTCTGAGAGATTTTCTCTACTTTTCCCGGTTAGGTCCCAGTCCACAGGAGCACCTTTCGGATTGTCGTAAAAGAAGAAAATCCCCGCGATTATCTCTTTATAGATACTTATTTTCTCATTAGAAAGTTCTTTGATAACTCGCAAAGTTGATTCTGCAAGATATATAACGTTAAGTTTGATATTCTTAACAGCACCGAATGGTATTTCCATTATTACCCATGATTTTCCAATTACCTCCTTTTTGTCAACGCCGAAGAAAAATTTCTCATAGAAGCAAATCAAAGTGCTAAAAGACCCAGATGGATTTTCTGTTTCTTCGCTGCCTTCTTTAATCCGTATGTTGCGATACCGCGAACTCTTATTTAAAAGAGAACGATATGATTTTTTGAATTCCACCAACTCATCTAGGCTGTTAAGCTTGGGTAAAAACAAGGTGGACTTTTCACCAGGGATTGTGCGATAAATTATTCCATCGTCCGACCACTCGGAGAGCCCTATTAGATAGCAAGCAGGACAGAAGTCCTCAAAGTATTCTTTAAAAGAGTAAACTTCGCCATCTTTGTAACTTCTTACCCCACTAAGGCTTTTAATCTTTGTGACGAGGGGATAGGCAGCTTGCTGGAGTTTCTTCACCGGCCTGGAGAACTGCCTCCCGCAAATGATGCAATTGCGCGTCCCTTCTTCGGCAATCAAGTCAAATACTTTTTTAACGGTGTCAACGGCAGTTTTTTCATTGTATAATCCCTCTTTAAACGCTACTTCTCCTTTGACCTTCGTCCCTTCTTGGATAAGGATATAATCCTTCTTTATCTGTTTCGTTTCACCAGTCTTCTTGTCCTCAGCAATCACGATGAGATTTGAGCGTCTGTTCTTCACTGCAACACCAATAGATTCTTGGAATTTATCGAAATCAGTCACATTTAGTAGCAGAGAATCAGCGTTAATATTTACATTAAAACTATTGTTCTGCGTCTCTTTCAAAATTTGATAAAATGTTTCAACCCCATTATCCATCCAAACATCATTATAAATCGGAATTTCTATTTTAACCCCTTCACCCTTCGCCTCTCCATCCATCTTACACACCTATTCCCCTTGCCCCTATATAAACTTTCCCCTTAACTTTTTTAAAGTGCCTAAGTAGCGAAGCATTTTGGTCAAACTTTCCAGGCAGTAGTTAACACTCCTCCTCTGATTTTCATTTCAAAACTCGGTTATATTATTTAAACCTCGTGAAAATCTGTGTAATCTAAGGGGTTATTATTCCTTTTTCTTCTTTGCACGCATACCACTCGCATGTCCGATATCCTCGCCGGTAATCGTACCAGCCAGAGCTTTCCACGCGTATGCAGGATTCAATGAATACGCTTTCCCGAGACACCTTTCGCCTTCCTCCTCTTCACCCAGCGACATCAGCACCAGCCCCTTTGACATCCACGCCATATAATACTCGTCATTCAACGCCAGAGCGGCATCAAAACACCGTATCGCCTCTTCATCCCGCCCCATCGAGGCAAGAATACCGCCCTTGTTATACCATGCCTGAATGATTTTATCATCGTATTTCAATGCTTCTTCATAGCATCGTAACGCCTCGTCCTTTTTACCCCCCGAAAGTACCAACTGTGCCTTATTAACCCATGCACAACCCAAATCGGGTTTCAATTCAAGACATTTATCAAAAGCCTCTAATGCCTTTCTCTTATTTCCCATCTCCTTCCATGCTAAACCCAAATCATTCCAGGCACCGTAATTATCCTGGTCGAATTTTAGCACCCGCTCGAACTTCTTTATCGCCTCCGTAATCGACCCACTCTGCAACAACTTCGATGCTTTGCGGCGCAAAGCCTCGATTTCTTCTTCTTCATTCCGCTCTATTTCCCGCTCCTCGTGTGAAGATTCTTCCTTTTCTTTTGAATCTAAGCCCGGATGAACCTTTCGCTCATGCGCAGCCATATTCTCTATCTTCACACGTGCACCACAGAACCTGCAAATACCAAATTTTTTACTTCGTTCGATGCTCATAATTAATCCTATTTGTTCTTTTTCAAAAAATTTGTTTTAAATGTTCCTTTTGTAATTCTTTTATTGAAACTGTTAGAGATTTAGTTAAACAGATAATAGGGTGGCATTGAAGGCTAACTAAACCGCTAAACCGCCAAACCGCTCAAAATTTCTTTCTTCGGAAGGAAATTTTATTCACGAACCCAAACCCCAGCGAATTCCTCTCACCAAATCCCGCATCCAACCCAAACTCTATTACCCTTCGCTGCATCTCATCCATATAACTCCATACGAACTCCCACATACTCCCCACCATCACGTATTCCCTGCCCTCAATAACCACCTTTGTCGCTGTTGCACGCCTGAACACAAACTGCTCGAACAGTTCGTATTCTCTCAGCTTCGTGCCGTAAAAATCATTGAACTTCTTTATCAAATTCTCACTCAATTGCTTCAAAA
>JAYEII010000030.1:0-46598 GCA_034660015.1 Methanobacteriota archaeon
ATTTCATCACGGGTGGGTATATTCATCGCATTGTTCCTCCATCAATCGAAACGTTTTATTTACAACCATTGTGATGGATAATATAAAGCCTTATCAGCAATAAATTTGAGGGGGCTTGGTAGTTACACTGATTTATTTCTTGTCCATCACACGGCGTTTCACAGTTACAGACCTACCAAAGTTAATTAGAAGACCAACTTCGATACCGGTTGCTTTAAGATAGTTGACGAGTTGAACCTCGTGAATTTCAGACAATTCTTTTACGGCTTTTATTTCGAGAATGACTTTTCCATCGACGACAATATCAGCGACATAATTACCAACGATTTCGCCCCGATACTGAACTGCTATAGGCTGTTCCACTTCCACATCAAAACCAAGCGTTTGAAGTTCAATAGCAAGCGAATTTTGATATACTTTCTCTAAAAAGCCATAACCAAGCGTATTGTGTACTTTTTGGGCTGCTCCAATTATATTCTCAGTTATCTCCCTATATTCGTAAATTTTCATTTCAGTTTTTAAGACACGGATTTACACGGATTTACGCAGATTTATTTTCTTAGTGGGACCGCCGAGATTTGAACTCGGGACAACTCGGTCTTCAGCCGAGCGCTCTCCCAGTCTGAGCTACGGTCCCTTTGCATATATTAATCTATTTTTGTATATAAAAGTACAACTTCCTTCTATTTGAGACACAGATTTACACTGATTTTTTCTTTCTTTTGTTGTATTGGCTGGCAAGGGGCATTTTAACGGCGTTGATTCTTTCATCTGTGTTAATCTGTGTCTATAATTTATTTTCTTGCTTACTTATAAATATCCTCTCAATTTAATTTATATTTTTATGGTGGAAATGGAAGAAGAAATAAAAAAAGCGGTGGGTCTCGTATCCAAAAATAGCGCCGTTAGATATGCCGATATTCGCATGGAAACGGGTTACGCAACGACCATTGAGTTAAGGGATGATGTCTTCAGAGAGATGAGCTATGGTATAGACCAGGGCATAGGTGTCAGGGTTCTGTACAAAAACTCATGGGGGTTCTCTGCCTCGAATGACGTTCAAAACTTAAAATCAAGACTAAATGATACCTTTGAGGATGCTTTGAACATCGGTAAAGCGCTATCACTGTCAGAATCGAATAAGGACGAGAAATCGGTGAAAATAGCAGATGCGCCGTCAAAAAGCGACTATTTTATGTTAAAGCCGAAAACAAACCCCGCAGACGTCAGCATCGAGGAGAAGAAGCATATAGTTAAAGGGGTGTATAAAGCGGCAAAGAAACACTCATCACGCATAAAAACACTCTCTATCTTGTATCTGGATGGCTATGAGAAGCAGACATACGCGAATTCGGACGGAAGTTATGTCGTGATGGAGACGCCGGCGGTTTTCATGCGCGTTCGTGCAGTAGCGAAAAAGGGCAGCGTTTTGCAAGAAGGCATAGAGAGCGTAGGAGCAGTGGGGGGTTTTGAAGTCATAGAAGAGGAGAATCCAGAGGTTGTGGGCGTAAAGGCTGCGGATAAAGCGGTCAGGCTGCTTGATGCGAAACTGCCCCCCGCGGGTGAAATCCCGGTGATAATGGACCAAAAGCTCACGGGCGTTTTCATGCACGAAGCGCTGGGGCATGCCGCAGAAGCGGACCACGTTTTATACGGGGAATCAATACTAAGAGGGAAATTAGGTGAAGAAATAGCATACGAAGGTTTAACCGTTGCTGATGACCCGACCATTGAGAACTCGCATGGTTATTATAGATATGACGATGAAGGAGCGAGGTCAAGAAGAACGGAGATAATAAAAAACGGCGTTTTGGTCTCGTACTTGCATACGCGGGAAACCGCAGGCAGGCTAAACGCGATGCCAACCGCGAATGCGCGTGCTGCGGACTATTCGGAGGTTCCACTGGTGCGGATGAGCAACACGGTAATTGAGGAAGGGGACTGGGATTTTGAAGACATGCGGGCTGATATACGGTTTGGAATCTATGCGAAGGGTATGCGTGGCGGGCAGGTGGATACGGTAAGGGGCGAATTTCAGTTCAGTGCGGAAGAGGCGTTTTTGATAGAAAAAGGCGAGCCTTCCAAGCGATTGAAAAACGTTTCGCTTTCCGGTAGAACTCTGGACGTATTGAAGGACATAGATGCCGTGGGTAATGATAAAAAACGCGGTTCAATAGGTTTTTGCGGTAAAGATGGTCAGGAAGTTCCTGTTTCTGAATACGCTCCACACGTGCGCGTGAAGAAGATACTGGTGGGTGGAGCTTCTTAAATCTTAGACTCGTTTAAATCTCTTTGTCTGGTTAAATTATGTGTATACACGATATGCACCTGTTCGGCAGGTTCACTCGGCATCAATGCCCTCCCACAGTTCGGACACAGGCCTGGTCTCACCTGCTAATGCTTCCTCCCAACCTTTATTTACGGAAACTTGCTTCAGCGGGCTTTAATGCTATGCTCTCGCGGAACAGGCGAACAACCTGAAGCAGGTTGGGCAAGTATTCTTCGGGCTAAATTACGAAGGTGATGCAAGAGGCTTAAGAATGCGGAATCTAACGGATTGAAATTCACGGGCTTAATCGGTCTGCTTGTTGCAGCGGTGAAAACTAAAAGGGTGGAAAGAGAAAATTTTATAAAACTAAAACTTTTTTCTGTTTTTGGCTCAAACCTTTTTCTAAAAGGTTTGTTTTAATACACGAAAGCCAGCAATTGCCCGCCTACTCCCGCTTCAATCGCTTTTTCATGCGCCATCACTCCTTTTGAAGTCGTAACGATCAACAAACCGAATTTTCTCGCAGGTAAAAATCTCTTCTCCCATTTCTCGTATTCCTTCGCACGAACGTAAAACCTCGGTTTTATCGCATTGCAATTGTTTATCTTACCACGCAGTTTCACCTTGAATACGCCTGCTTTTCCATCTTCTACGAACTCGAACTCCTCTATGTAACCGCCTTCTTGCATTACCCCCAGCATATTCCCTATCAGTTTTGAAGCGGGCTTTATCTCACATTCCATCTTCCCTACTCTTTCCGTATTCTTTATATGCGAAAGGGCATCCGCAAGCGGGTCATTTAGCGACATTCTCTTCTCCTATTTTTTATCATTCCTATATATTTAACCTCTCTTCTTTTGGTAAAGCTTTTCTTTCTAAGAAAAGGTTTTAGTTGTATTTCTTAAATCCTATTTCCCGCGCTATCTCTCTAAAGCACTGCCTGCACAGATAGATCCCGTATTTACGGACTAATCCCCGTTTCCTGCCACATCGCCTGCAGGCGTTTGCACCCCTTCCAAATCTCTTATCCTTGTTCCGCTCCATCTATTTTATTATCTTTCTCTTTGTATATAAAGTATAACCTCCTTCTATTTGAGACACAGATTTACACAGATTTACACTGATTAAGCGAGTTTAGAAGTTTAGCTCGTTAGAGGCTCAGTCACATAACCAAACCGCTAAACCACTAAACCGCTATATTATCATCTGTGTTAATCTGCGTTAATCTGTGTCTATAATTTATTTTTTATTACCTTTCTCTCTCCACGAAATATTCCGCCAGAGCCACCATCTTCTCTTTTATCTCTTCTCTACTTTTACCTTCTATTTCTCCTTTTCCTTTTATATCCATCTTTCTTATCTTATCTGTTCCTCTATGCAGATATCGCATCGCTATTTCCTCCGAGTAATCTATTGAACCATACTTCCTGAACAAATTAACGACCGCTTCTATTTTTGCTTTATCGTAATTATGAAAACATTCGTAAATATTTTCCTTTTCACGCGCTTCACAGTGCTCCAAACAATTAACAAGGAGCAAAGTGGGTTTTCCTTCTGCAATATCCTCTCCTATCCTCTTCCCATATTTCTCCTCTTCCCCTAACACGTTGAGAATGTCATCTCGTATCTGAAACGCAATTCCGATGTCCTCCCATGCACTGCTTAAATCCTCCGCTGTCTCGTGCGATGCCCCACCAGCAATAGCGCCGCATTTAGCGGAAACCCCGAACAGTTTCGCGGTCTTCTTCCTCAGCGTCTCTATTACTTCTAATTCAGCCATTTCCTTTCTATCCTTAAACTCAAGGTCCATCGCTTGCCCCTCTGAAAGCACAACACAAAGCTCTGCAATCTCTTCAAATATCTCCCACGCTCGCTCTAAACCCAGTAAGCCCCTGTTCACTTTCAACGCTTCGTAACTCAGAGCATATAGCCCATCTCCGGCGTTCACCGCAATGGGCACGCCGTATTTTATGTGCAATGCGGGCTCTCCACGTCTCAGCTTGCTTTCATCCTCGATGTCATCGTGCACTAAAGAGAAATTATGAAAGAATTCTATACATATCGCAGTTGGCAGCGCCTTTTTTATCTCCCCGCCCACTAACTCGCAAGCCATGAGACATAAAGAAGGTCTTAATCTTTTCCCACCCCTTCCCAACAGGTCAATTATCGGCTTATAAAGCGTATCCGGCCCGCGTCCCTCTAAGTTCCTTTTATACGCATCTTCAAAAATAGCTGCATAGGCTCCTCCAATGCTGCCAAGCTCCGAACTGCGATTGTGCGATTTCATTTCTCGTTGTATATAAAGTATAATTTCCTTCTATTTAAGACATAGATTTACACTGATTTACGCAGACTTATTTAAGCTTCACCATCTTGCTCATCCCGTAATCATATCGAAATACCAAACTGCGGTCTTCGAGGTCTTGCAATATTCTCGAAAGCGTGGACTTCGGTATTCCTGTTCGAGCTGACATGTCCGCCTGGTTCATCTCTCCGTATTCCATCAATGCTTCTATCACTTTCTTCTCGTTGCCTTTCAGTATCTTCAGAAGTCCTGAGCTATCATCCTCAAGAGCTGCCTTGCTCGTTTCTGGAACTTGTGTATCAGCATCCTGCACCTGTAACGCCGATTCCAAACCTGCTTCCTTCTGTTCCGCTTCATGCTCACTCTTCCCCTTTTCCGGGATCCCCGAATATGTGATAAACAGATAAAAAGCGCTGACGCCGAGCAGGAAAGAAAAAATTGCAATTATTATACAATCCAGGACAGAATACACATTTGGTATCTCCCTTATAAAGCTTGACTGCCCTTCGATAAGCACTTGAAAGGTCGTAGGAAGCATGAACTTTGACATGACCATGAACACGGATACTACAAACAAAACCATGGCAAGTGCAGTCTTTCCTTCTATTTTCATGCCTTTCACCATATTTGTCTACCGCCGAGGTCACGGAGAGCGCTGAGATGAGATAAATAATTTTCCAGACTCTCTGTGTTCTCTGCGGGCTCCGCGGTAAACAAGTACCTTTTACTTACTTAATAAAAAATAAAAAAAAGATAAAATGTTATTTAATTTTTGTCAGAGATTTATTCTTATAACTTCCTCTTTCTCCAGGCTTACGTGCACGGGGACTATTGTTCCATCGGTAAACTTGAATTTTACTGATGCTCCTATCAATTCCTCGGTACTACCCATTACGCTAAACCCTTCCGCTATCGGAATTTCATACGAGCTCATCTTTACTAATGGGCGGCCTATCTCTACCTCATAATCCTTCCCATTTAGTATCTTCTTCACTTCAGGGTCTGAAAGTGCGATGTGCTTAGCCCGCTCTTCTTGCTCTTCTGTTAATCTGAAGTCTTTCAGAGCTTCATTTATTCCTGTGACCTCCCCCGTATTTAAGTTTACATAGACGAAAACGTAATGGTGCGAATACCATCTCCCTCCAAAACCCGCCTTTGTCAGTAATACCTCGCCAACCGTTATCCCTGTTTCGTCGTTTCTATAAATGCAGTCAGGGCGGTGCCCGCTTATATTATACCCCTGGTCTAAGTATTGCTTCACCGTTTCATTCTGCATTGCGATTTGGTACGCAGTCTGTCTTTCTTCATGAGTTAGCTCCCAATACGGTGATGTCTTCTCATGGCTCGTGGCAAATATACCTGTTTCTGTCACAGATCCAATGAATGCAAGTGCTATCACCACTCCTATTAACGCCAATACCGCCAATATGACGATAGCCTTTTTTTTCATCTTTTTCCCTTACACCCCCTAAAGAGCGCCAAGCCTTTCGGCGTTAAAGCACCTATATGAATCTCAGATGGAACAGCATAAAAGAGTGAGGTGGAACAGGTGTTCCAAAAAATGGAACAGGGTATTCTGGGAAATGGAATAGTGGTTTAAATACGCCCAATCGCCTCTTGAGCCCACAAATATAAATCTGAGCTCATTCTGAAATCGCTTTTTGCCAGTTTTTTCAGTACACCCCTCACCTTTTCGCTTTTTAGCCTTTTAGTCTTTGCCGCTGCGACAAGCAAACCGATTAAGCCGGTGAATTTCAATTGCAACGCTTCTGCAAACCTTCTAGCGTTTGCTTCGTCAAGCACGAGTTTATCTTCTCGCCTCGCTGCAAGAAAAAGGCTTGCCTCCCCCTTTCCTAATCCATATTTTCTTAACTCGCTGACATCGCCTTCGTAATTTATTACCTCTATCCACTCATCCATAGCCGCCTTCAAGACCTTTGTCTCAGGAAAATCCCCTTTAAGAACTTCTTCCTTGACAGTCGTTGTGATAAATACCTTTCTAAAAAACTCTTTAAGTATATCCAGTTCGTCTACCTTTGCCAGTGCAATTAGAGTAGAAGAATCAACGAGAATACGCATCTCTTAGCCAGCCCACAGCCTCTTTTGTGTCTCTTTCCGCTTCTGCTATACTGTATTTAAAGAAAGGTATTCCCCTCTCTGCCATGTATCTCGCCATCTGCTGTATGGAAACCCCTGCGAACTCCGCAGCCCTGCATAAGGAAAACTCCTCATTAACATATTTTTCCATCGCAATTTTCATGCGCAAGGTTTTCACCCCCTCCGCCACTGCCATTCTTATAACCTCTGATTTGGGCGAGTGAAGCATCTCCGAAAGCTCTTTTATGGTTCTTGTTTCTTTTTCTCCAACTCCCATGTTTTCCATGATACCATATTATTATGAAATATAAAACATATATTCTTTTGCTTGAAGCCGTATCTCTTTCAGAGGTGATAGGAGCAACTCTATTTTTTCACCTCTCACCTCGATTTTACCATCACCGTATATCCATCCTCATGAATTTTATGTATGTAATTGGAAAGAATACGACTGGTAAAATTATAAGTGCTAAGATGCTCTTCCAGACCTTTTCGAGTGATTCTTGGATGCTCGTTGTTTCGCCAGGAGTGTAAGAAGAGCTCCAACTGCCGCCATGCACCACCTTAAGATATGGATTAGTTAGCGATATCGAGACCGCCATATAATTGCTATCTGGCGAGAAGATCTCAAACGCATCTTGAATTGCCCATTTTTTCTCACTATATGCCTTTAACTCTTCGCTATACCGCTCCCATTCCTCTTCTTCCTCTTTATTCATTGGTTCTATATGCCCGACGAATTCTCCGTACTCATTTATCTCTATACGGGACTGAATTACAGGTCGTTCAGGTGGCTCTCCAACTACGCCTTTGACGACTATCCCTCCAATCATCGGCATGGCGAACGAGAGCGCGAGGACGATGATGAATGCATACATGAGCGCCCTTCCACTGTCCTTTGAAACCGTGGATGCCATAAGTGCAATCGAGAAGTACGTGAGAAGGCACAGGACCGTAACAGCCCCGAACAATGCAATCCGCCAGAACTCATCGAGGTCCGGCACGATGCTGAATAAGAGGAGCATTGCAAATAATATGAGAAATGCAATTCCTACTGCAAACACAATCGCTAAAATACCGCCAACTGCCTTACCGTTGATTATCTCATCACGATATACCGGATGTGACAGCAGCGATTTTAACGAGCCCCTTTCTTTCTCCCTCGTTATCAAATCGAATCCCATCGCAATTGCAAGTATCGCACCAAGAAATGGCATCAGCCCCCTCATCCTTTGGAATATAAACAGTATAGAAGGCTTTCTTGGCATCGGATGAAAACCTTCTTCCTCCTCCCCAACCTGCGATATTTGCTCTTTGTAATCTTCCAGTCTATTGTTGTAATCGCCTATGCCCTGTTCCATCGCAACTGCCGAAATAATGAGGAACAATGCAAGAATGAGAATGAATTTCTTGCTCGTTATGTGGTCAATGAATTCCTTTCCTGCGACGTTAAACAATCTCTTTGCGTCCATTTTATTTTTTCACCGCCTCCCGTACTTCCTGAACATAAAAGCCAGAGCCAGTATCACTGTAACGATGATCACCACGCCGTAGAGGGCTACATTAGACGATTCCTCGACGATTATTCTAAAATCCTCTTCCTCCTCCAGTTGATCGCTTTTAACCTTCACCGTCACCTTGTAATCGCTGGGCGTAATATCACCGGGAGGCGTTATTTTCATCGTAAATGTCTCGCTCTCACTGGGTTTCAAACTCGTCACCTCTTTGGGATTTATCGTCGCAGTCCAACCCTCTGGAGCGCTTATCTCAGGTTTTATATTCGTTATCGTACCGCCCTTACCGGCATTTGAAGCGGTCATCTCGATAGAAACCCTTTCACCTCTTTTCACCTCGTAGCTAAGCCTGCGGGAATACAACCGCATTTCATAGCTCCCCCTGACTTTTAACGTAAGCTCGAGCTCATACTGCCCCGTAGAAGATTGAACTAAGCTTGTAAAGTTATATTCCCCTATTGCAACATCGTATGGGGGAACAAACTCCAGATACAACGTTTTCTCTTCTCCTGAGCCAACGAAGAGCTCAGAAATGTCCTCTTTCCCCTCCTCCGTCTCCTTATACCTGCAATACCAATCCTCGGGTAATCCGTCAATGTCTAATCCATACGTATCGTCCGCCTTACCACTATTTTTTATCTTTATTTGGTACAATGGATTTTCTCCAACCATCGCGGTCTTAGAAGGCGATTTGCTCGAAACTACCGCATAAAACTCTTTTTGTTCCAAAGAAATGATACCCCTGTCTGTCGTTCCACCTATCCTTATCTTAAAATCCTCTGTTTCCTTTGCATGATACCCTTCCTTTACTATCTCAGCAGTATATTCTCCTTTTCCTAACTCCAGTTCTATCTTACCTTCTACGGTTGTCTTTGCATAATCCACAAATTTATTCCCGTTATAAACACTAACCGTAGCACCTTTGATGCTGTCCCCGTCTTTGTCCGTAACAGTCAAAGCAAGCGTCCCCTTCTCTCCTTTATGCGTTTCCGTTATTTTAACGTAAAGCGTAATACGCCCGTCGCCAATATCAACATGTATCGGAGATTCTCCAACCTTCGCATCTCCTGGTGTCTCTACGGCGAGTGTTACCGTCTTGGTGCTGCCTGCAGGTAGCAATGTCTTATACACTTCCTTATCGCCGTCCTTAAATTTTATGTCCCAATTCTTCGCTTCCCGATATGCCCACCATCGCAAATTGTAAGTGGCTGTATCACCATGACTCACCAGCGTTAGCTCAAAGGTGGCGGTATCCCCTGCTTCTATCATCTGAGCCGTGAAATCGCATCTTATCTCTACTCTCTTCTCCACAACCCCCACCTGCGCTGCCGCCGGAGAAAGAAAAAAGAGCGTGAGAAAAAATAAAAATAGAGTAAGGATTGGCACTAAATTCCTCGCTTTTGCTTTTACTTTTGCTTTCATTTTATCCATTTTCCATTTTTCACTTTCCATTTTTCACTTTTCAATTTGCATTTTTACCGTATATCCATCCTCATGAATTTTGCGTATGCTATCGCAAACATTACCACCGGAAAGACCAGTAAGACGAGTAAGTTCTTCCACACCATTCCCAGAGCTTCGAGGATACTCGTTTCCGCTCGTGATTCTCCCCTCCATATCGAACGCGAACCAAAAGATACAAAAGATGATTGAAATCTCGGATTGAGAACCGCAGAAGATACTTTTTCGTAATTGCTCTTTGGATCGCCTATTGAAAACGTCTCTTGCACCCCTATCATCTCATCCCACCATTCCTGGAATTCTTCTTGTATTCTCGCCTGTTCTTCTTCGCTTATGCCTTCGCCTCCAGACTCATTTATCTCTTGTCTCGCCCTTCCGGGAGACTCAGGCATGTCTCCAGCGAGATGCATACCGACGATCGAGCCCGCTATGGGCATGACGAATGAGATAACAATAAATATCACAAGCGTGTACGTTATTGCGCGGGTACTGTTTTTCGCAATCGTTGAGCACATCAGCGCGATCGCAAAAAACGAGAACATGAACAACAGCGTAAATCCCATGAACACTAAAATCCGCACAAATTCGTCCCAGGTCGGCATGATCCCGAGCATCATTAGTATTCCTATTGACAATAACGTCATAATTAGCATCGCAAATCCCAGTGCGCCCATTCCGCCGAGCGCTTTACCATTGATTATCGTATCCCTGAACACGGGATGCGATAACAACGACTTCAGGGAACCGCTCTCTTTCTCGCCGGAAATCAAATTGAACCCGATCGCTATCGCCAGTATCGCTCCAAGAATGCCAAATAAGATACACATCATCTGGAAAACAAATAGCATTGAAGGTTTTCCAGGCATCCCACTTGGCGGCATTCCCTCTGGATGCTCCTCTATTTCCGCCATTCGTTCTTTATAGCGCTCCAATCCCTTATTATAGCTTTCAACGCCCTCATACATCGCCAAGAGCGAAATTATCATCAGTATTGCGAGAATCGCCATGAATTTCTTGCCCATTACGTGGTCCAGGAACTCTTTTTTTGCTACTACGAATATTCCAGCCATTTATTTACCTCCTTTACCCTTGTAAACGGATTCCATGAATACATCCTCTAACGTTGGCTCTTCTATTCTCATCTCCTTAATTCCAACGTTGTGTTCAAGCAAATACCTTGAGATATCCTCTCTTATGTCGGATTTTGCTTCTATGATCGCCCTTCTACCTTTGTATTCTACGTTAAGGATATTTTCATGTTCTATCTTTGGCATATCTTCATTCGTTGTTTCCACGATAATTTTGACGGTCTTCCGCACGTCTAATTTCGTCTTGATTTCATCCAGTGTGCCGCGCTCTATCAACGTGCCATTTGAGATTATGCCTATCGTCTTACATACCTGAGCGACTTCGGCTAAAATGTGAGAAGAGAAGAAGATCGTTTTTCCTTCATCCGATAGTTTTTTGAGCGTTTGCCTGATTTGTAATACTCCTTCCGGGTCGAGATTCGTAGTGGGCTCATCCAGGAAAATAACCTCCGGATTGTTAAGCAATGCCTGTGCAAATCCAAGCCGCTGCGTCATCCCCCTTGAATAGCCGCCCACTTTCTGGCTTACGCCGTCAAGTTGCACCAGCTCAAGCAGTTCTTCTATTCGCTTCTTCCTCTCATCCGCATCCATCGGATAGAATCGAGCGAAGTAACCGAGGTTTTGCTCCGCGGTCATATTGCCGTAGAAGCCGACGTTCTCAGGCAGGTATCCGATAATCTCCTTTATTTTAAGCGGATTCCTCGCTACCTCGATATCGTTTATGATGCACTTGCCTTCGGTGGGTTCGATCAGTCCCACGAGCATCAGTATTGTCGTGCTCTTTCCTGCTCCGTTCGGACCTAAAAAGCCGAATATGTCGCCTTCTGCTATCTCCAAATTCAGACTATCTACTGCCTTATTTCCATTATACTCCTTTGTCAGGTTTTCTGTTCTTATCATTTCTTCCATCACCTTCGCCCTTTTTATTTATCCCCCTTCTTCCATAGAATAGCGCCCTTCATCAGCGCTCATGCATATCTCCAGTGGAACAGCATAAAATAGCGAGGTGGAACAGGCGTTCCATAAAATGGAACAAGGTGTTCCGGAAAATGGGATAGTGGCTTAAAGATACCCGATTTCCTCTTGAGCCCACAAATATAAATCCAAACTGTTCTTTTAGCTCTTTCTAAAGAATAAACGCATCAACTCTTGTGCTCGAGCGTCCAGCACACCTGAATCCCCCTTACTTGCAGACCTCTCATCAAAACCCCCTGCCTTTTTCTGTTCACTTCGTGCCCGTGAATCGTAGATCGCAAAAGGCACCGGCTCTTTTGTGTGCGTCCTCACGGATACCGGCGTGTAGTGGTCGGGCATGACTAATATTTTATAGCCCTCCTCGCCACCCGCATCTGCAAATTCATCCTCTAACCCCCTCAGCATCTTACCCACCACGAGCTTATCGAAATCCTCTATCGCTTTCACTTTCAGGTCAATGTCGCCTAAATGCCCCGCCTCATCCGGCGCTTCTACGTGAACCAGAACAAAATCATGCTCCCTCAAACTGCGCAACGCATATTCCGCCTTGCCCGCGTAATTCGTGTCAATATACCCCGTAGCGCCAGGCACGTCTATCACGTCCAGGCCCACGCACCTCCCCACGCCTTTTACAAGATAAACACCTGAAATCACCGAACCGCTTACTCCATACGTATCACAGAACGCAGGCATTGAGAGTTTTCTACCTCCGCTCCAGAGCCATACCATATTCGCCTTCCTTTTGTTCTCCGCCGCCCTTCTCACGTTTATTTCATGCCCCTCCAATATTTCTCTCGAAGTAAGCACGATATTCCGCAATATCTCCTCTCTCGGCAGTTCATCCGCTATTCGTGCACCAATTATATCGTGTGGTGGTGCCCCCCCAACTTCTTTTTCGCGCTCGAAAGCATAATCTTCCGATTTGAGAACCAGAACATTTCGATAGCTAACACCCGGATAAAGTTCAATTTGAGTCCCTTCTACACGTACCTGCAATTCTTCATTAAGCGCCGCTATCAATCCTTTTGCCTCTTCGTTCGTTATATGCCCGCCGCTGTAGTCCACTATCCTTCCCTCGCTTTCCGTTATGAGATTGCATCTAAACGCTATATCGCCTTCATCAAGCGGTATGTGCATCCCCATTGCTTCCAGCGGACCCCTTCCGGTGTGATATTTCGCAGGGTCGTATCCAAGAATGGAGAGGGTGGCAATGTCACTCCCGGCACCCATTCCCTCAGGTATTGTTTTTACTGCGCCGCAGATGCCCGCGGTAGCAATGAAATCGAGGTTGGGCGTAGAAGCGATTTGCAAAGCGGTCTTGTTATCGCGCTCAGGAATCGGGTAATCTGCCATTCCATCCCCTATTAAAATCACGTATTTCATTATCACTAAACTACATTTAAATTATTCATAGTTTATGTTTATATTATAATTGTAGAGAACAAATGGAAACCGATATACCGCTGAGGGATGTAATGGTACGAGAGGTAGTGCAGGGAGATAAAGAGTTAAACGTGAGGGATGCAGCGAAGCTGATGAAGAGATACGGTGTGGACAGTATTGTGGTACTTAAGAATGACGAGCCCGTGGGAATGGTTACACAGGGGGATATAATCGGCGAGGTGGTGAGCAAGGACACAAAACCAAGCACCGTGAGATTGAAGGATGTGATGACCACGCCCCTGATAACTGCGTCTTCTAACGACCGCCTGTCCGACATAGCGAGAATGATGGCGGCGGAGAGGATAAGAAAGATACCTGTGATAGAAGATGATAAATTGGTGGGCATCGTTGCAGACGTGGATATACTCGCTGTTTCATCGGAGATGAACACGATACTGGCGGATTTAATCGAGATGAACGTGGACAGGGAGACATTCGGCGGGACCGGGAGTGAAGGAGAAGGAATAGGGCAGGGGATATGCGAGAAATGCGGAACCTTCTCAAATGACCTGGTAATGAGAGACGGGTTGATGGTGTGCGAAACGTGCAAAGAAGAGATGGAAACAGAGGGATAATTAATCCCCGATTCCTGCTTTCGATACGGAGAACACTGCCTCTGCTTCGGGCAGGTTAGGCGAGTCAACTAATTTCGCTATTCTCTTCTCGCCTTTCGACTTACGCAGGTATATTCTGAAAGTAGCAGTATGTCCCACTATATGACCACCTATGGGTCTTGTAGGGTCGCCGAAGAAGGCATCGGGTCTCACCATCACCTGGTTAGTTATCATCGCCACCGCATTATTGATGTCTGCAAACTTAAGTGCGTCATGTAGATGCTTGTTTATCTTTTGCTGCCTGTTTGCCAACGTTCCACGTCCTACATACTCACTCCTGAAATGTGCCGTCGCCGAATCTATTATTATCAGCCGTATCGGCTTTTCGGTGTTTTTTAGCTCATTTGCAAGCTCCCCCGCCTTCTCTACCAGTAATATCTGATGATTTGAATTATATGCACGCGCAACGTGTATGTTTTTAAGAACGTCTGCGTAATCAAGTTCAGCAGCCTCCGCCATATCTTTTATTCTTTCTGGTCTAAACGTGTTCTCCGTATCCACGATTATGACAGAGCCGTTTAACCCGCCCTTTTCCGGTGGTAGCTGCACGTTTACTGCGAGCTGATGCGCTATTTGCGTCTTGCCACTGCCGAATTCGCCATAAAACTCGGTCATCGCTTGCGTTTCGAGACCGCCCCCCAGCAGCTCATCGAAAGATTTTGACCCGGTAGTTAGCTTGCCTATACCCTGTCGCCGTTCCAATATCTTCTCCCCTGTCACAAATCCGCCAATGTCCGCAGCCACCCGTGCAGCGTTTATTATCTTCGCTGCCGTAGATTCGCCTATCTCCGCAGTTGCCACCAGTTCTCCGGGAGACGCTACGGCTATCGCCTCTAACGAATTCAAACCTGCTTCACGTAATTTCTCTGCTATTGCAGGTCCAACACCGGGTAACTTCTCCAAGTCCACTTTCTCTCTTCTCCTTTTATCGCTTATTCAACAATGAATATTATCTTTATACTAAATATTTTAACATTTAAACCCTTACTTAATTTATAGCTATTCCAGTAACAAATTGCAATTAATAAAAAATCTGTGTAAATCTGTGTAATCTTGTGGTTATTTTTCGGGATGGCTATAAAATCATAATCTAAACACCAGTGCCACGACTACCGAGCCGTATTTTCCATCTTCTATCTCTACGGATTTTACTTCCAACTTCTTTTCCTCTATTTTCATTCGTAGTTTCGTTTCCTTATCCCGAACCCGTGTTTCAGCCATCTTATACAACTTCTCTTTTATCTTCTCCTCCAGATACCTTCTCGAATAATGCCCGTGATGCTCACAGATAACGCCAAAGTCTTTTTGCGCTATCCCTCCCTCATTTTCTTCCCATATCCAGCCGTATCCTATACCCGCGCCAATGACCTCGCCAGATGCACCCTCTGCTCTTGACATTACACAGTAGGTTATCTCTCCCGGTGTTACCACCGCTTCGCTTCGCTCTATTGCCTCCGCTTTTGCTGGAAGTATGGAAGAAACTTCAACCAGATTGCATTCGCTTATGCCCGCATCGTGTAAAGCGAGGTCAAAAGCGTTAGCCTGCTCGAAGTCCATGCCCGCTCCTGAAGTGACAAAAAACGCATCCGGTATCAATTTCCCTTTTTCCATTTCTGATTCCCTATTGCTTATTTCTATTGTCTATACAAGAAAATAAATTATTGACACAGATTAACGCAGATTAACACAAACCTTTCTTTCAAAAAGAAAGCTTTATCAAAGAAATTTGTTTTTCTTTTAGCACAGGTTTTCTTTTTGTGAAAAAGAAAAAGTGTTGTGTAATCTGGTGGTTAATAATTTTCGGAATGACTATAAGTTAAAGATTCTACATCCTTTATCGTAGGAAATACGTTCCTCAATCTTTTTTTACTTATATGTGCTGCCGCACAGGCATTGGCAAATTTGAGGCACTCTTCTGCTTCTCGCCCTTCCAGAAATGCGTATATAAAACCTGCGTTGAACACGTCGCCCACACCTGTTGGGCTTATTAGCTTCACATCGAACGCGGGACAGTTCCTCACAAAATCATTGTTTATCCATGATGAGCCCTTTGCACCCCGGTGAACAACCACGTTTTTGCTTCCTCTTTCTAATAATTCGTGCTCGCCCCTCTCCTTCCCGCTCAATCCCTTTATCTCCGCTTCGTTAACAAAAAGGAAATCAACAGAAGGAAGGAAATCAAAAACGGTTTGTCTTGCCGTTTCAGTCCAGTGGAGGTACGCACTCCAGCCGATGTCTACGGCGGTATAAACGCCTGCGGATTTTGCCGTGCGGAGTATTTTATCATTTACCGTGAAAAGACCCTCAGTGTTCCAGTGACCAGCACGCATCAAGAATCGCGTTTTCGTCAGCAGCTCAAAATCCACGTCTTCTTCCTTCAAGTCCGAATTCGCTCCTCGGTCCGACAGCATTGACCTGCTGCCATCTTCAAAGGATATGCTCACCGTTATTCCGGGATGCTGTAGCTCTTCTTTTTCAGATGTCGTGGCGAAACAGTCGACGCCCAATTTTTGTAACTCCGATATTATCCATTTTGAAAGCACATCACCGCCGGTCTTGCAAATAAGAGCGGTTTTTAATCCTATGGAAGCACATGCAGCAGCGCAGTTCCCTGCTTGACCACCTATGCTGAGCATGAATTCACATCCCATCTGCTTGTCACGCTCGGGATAATCTCGAACTGGCATCGTGGCTATGTCATAGAACACGTCGCCTATGAGAACCACATCATAATCTACCTTTCTCTTTTCCCTTTCCGCAGGGGCTCCTTTTTGTTTAACTGCCATAGACTATTTTTTCTTCCAAGGTTATTTATATACAATTAAAAACATGCTCAGGATGGCAGTAGTGCTTCAAATACTCCCTGCGATTGTCTTAATCGTATATGGCTTGGTCAAACAAAGAAGATGGCAGCCCTATTTCGATATGCTATTGATGACACTTCCCGCAATCCTTTTTTACGGAATGCTTATGGGAAATTTGCCAACGGGTCCTTTTAAGTGGTACTTTTACTTTTTCGCAAAAGTGATTCTGTTCCTGCTGCCCGGTATAATAATCATAAAACTGAGAAGATACAAATTGAGCGATTTCGGTATCACGAAAGAGAGGCAGGGGTTAAGTCTTATCCTTGGTTTTGGTATTCTAATAATCACCACGCTGACCAACGCCGTGATATTCATCCAAAATCCTGAGATGACGCTAGCATGGACGTCACAATTTGTAAGTCCTTCCGATTTGGTCATGATATGGAGCATTCCTTTATTTCTCGATGCGTTTAACGAGGAATTTTTGTTTCGAGGCGTATTTTTCTTATTTGCATATAAAAACACTGAGGATCTACCGTTGGCGTATATCGTTTCGATGATGGTCGCGTTTGCATGGCACCCTTTAACGCCGTTCAGGATGATTCCTGTTTTCGTTCAGGGAACTTTGCTGTGTTATCTTTTATACAAGTCAAAAATATTCACGGCGCGTGGATAAGTCACGGAATTAATAGAACTACCGGGTTGGTCGTGGCGCAATTGTTGATGGGATAGTAAAGGGCAAAGCTCACGAAAACAAATTCAAAAACTTTCTTTTGAGAATCAATAGCTTATTTATTTATATACTCAACATCTATCTTAAAGTCAAAAGGCGAAAAATGAGTGAAATGTCTCTCACGCTGCAAACTCTGCCAGGAGATGTGTGATGACTGAGGGGTCGAATTCAAAGATGTGGACAGGCAAGCATACATTTTTATTGCTGCTCATCATCATAGCCATCCTACTGGTTGGATGGCGGATTCCATCGAATTCGTTTAGTATAGAAGCAGAATTTGAAGATGACTTGAACAATATGACTATCCCGGAGAAATTGAAGAATGAACTAAAAACTGGAGAACCTCCAATTTCTGAAAATGCCATAGTTGCAAAAGAAAAAGAGGATAAATGGGAGATAATCGATGGGAAAAAAACATATATTGTCGAGAAAAAAGATGGAAAGCTAAACGTTTATCCCCCATCTATTCGCATACTATATGCCTGGTTAGCCTTCCTGATACTCTTGATAGCTTTTGCAGTAATAGCTGGTCATGGCGTCACAGGCATGTGGTGGGGGCTGCTGATTGACGAGCGGAACAAGATAAGCCTTTCGAGGTTGCAGATGATCCTCTGGACAGTCATCATCCTTTCCGGATTCCTTACCGTGGCGCTAGCAAACATCGCAGCAGGCATAGACGAGCCGCTCTCTATTTCTATTCCAGAAGAACTGTGGTTACTGATGGGCATCAGCACCGCCTCGCTGGTTGGCTCGCCACTCATCTTAAGTACCAAAAAGGTCAAAGAGCCGAAAAAAGAGGAACAAGACCAGACTATCAACTCGATGGCGGCGGAGGAAGGTGTTAGCCCTAAAAACCTCAAGTCTAAAGTCACCAACAAAGGCCAAGTGATTGTAAACAAAGACCCCAAGGATGCCCGATTGTCTGACCTGTTCAAGGGCGAAGAGACTGGCAATGCTGCACAACTCGATCTGGGCAAGATACAAATGTTCTACTTCACGCTGATTATAGTGCTTGCCTATGCAGTGGCGCTTGGCGATTTACTCTGCGGCACGGGAAAGATCGATGCGTTCCCTGTCCTGAGTGCAAGCATGGTGGCGTTGTTGGGTATTAGCCACGCGGGCTACTTGACCAACAAGGCTATCCCGCACAGCCAGGGGAAGTGAAACGTACTCGAACTTGACTGATAAGTAAAATATGAAGATGCAGAAAAGAGTTGATATATGATGCCATGCTATTAAAAACGCTAACGCTGAGGAATTATCGAAAATATAAAAATGCGGACGTTGAATTCCCGGATGGCGTCATAGGTATTATCGGGTTAAACGGCGTGGGAAAAACGACTTTGATAGAAGCGATAGGATGGGTCCTGTTTGGGCATCACGCCGCGAGGACGACAAAAGAACTCATAAAAAGGGAAGGTGCATCGGCTAATGAAGCTTGCAGCGTCGCCCTGGAATTCGAGTTGGAAAACGATAAGTATAGAGTGGTAAGAGAGATGTCAGGCAAGAATTTAGTGCCAAAAGCAAGTCTCGTTATCAATGGAAAACTCGTAACCAGCAATGCAGAGGAGGTTACAGGAGTTATAGAGGACAGAATAGGTGTGGATTACCAGTCTTTTTTTACTTCGGTTTTCGCAAGGCAGAAGGAGTTGAATGCACTGTCATCAATGAAAGCGGCGGAGCGAAAAAAGCTCGTGCTTCGGATGCTCGGCATAGAACGAGTAGAAAAGAGCATACAGGGAATAAGAGAAGATAAGAGAGGAAAAGAGAAGCTTATAGAAGGTATAAAAGCCGCTACGGTGGATAAAGAAGGCAGAAAGAAAATAGAAGTACTTGAAAACGAGAAGAAGGATTTGGAGAGGGAGAAAGAGGAGCTTTTACCGATTCTAAAAGAAATAGAAGCCGCTAAGGCGGTGAACGAGAAAAAAGCGCGGGAAGCGAAAGAAGAACTGGATACGGCCACGCGAAAATACGAGAAATACATGGAACTGAGCAATAACCTGGGCGAGAGAAAAAGCGACCTGGAGAACACGAGGAGAAGGAGAGAAGAGAAAGAAAAAGAGCTCAGGGATTTGCATGTAAAGAAAAAGCAGCTGGACGAAATCGCGGACAAAGAAGCGCAATATTTCATGTTTAAACAGAAGAAAGAAGAGCTTGATGCGATACGAGAGAAATATCAGCGAAAACGAGAGCTATTGAAGCGTGAAGAGCAAATTGGGCGGGAGATAATGAGGAGGGAGGGGGAGATAGAACGAGGAAAAGAGAAAGAGGCGGGGTTTGAAGGTGTCGAAGATGCTTGTGAATCGCAGATGCAGCTAAAGGCGGAGATGGAAGAGACACGGGAAAAACATCAGCAGAAGGAGGAGCTAACGAGACGAAAAGAAAAGGCAATGCAGGAAATCGGGGGTAGAGAGGAGCGAACAGAGCGATTGAAAGTAGCGAGGGACGAATTTGCGGGTATCGAGGAACGGTTAGAAGGATTAAAGAGGCGGATAGAAGAGATAAGGAAACAAAAAGGGAGCATACAGTCTTCGCTCGGTGCTCTCAAATCCACTGCATTACAAAACAAGAAGGATGCAGTGGAGAGCATAGCGAAACGTAAGGAAATAGAGAAGCTGGGTCCTGACGGAGAATGCCCGATGTGCGAGAGACGGTTGGAAACGCACTACGAACGATTGATAAAGAAACTGGGTGATGAGATAAAAGCCCGGAAGGAAAAGTTTCATTCGAGCTATGCTGAATACAAGAGGAAGAAGGAGGAACTTGTTTCTAAGGAGCGAGAGGAAGATTCGTGCATACAGGAGGACAAAACGCTGGAGAAAAGCATAACTAAGAAACGTGAACTGGACACGAGAATAGAGCATGAAGAGAAGGAACTGAATCGCGGGAAGGAAGAACTGGAGCGGATTTCGACCGATTTGAAGCCGTTTGAAACGGTTAAGTTTGACAAGAACGAATATAAAGAGGTCATTTCGAAGCTAAACGAGCTTGAGAAGCGAGTTAGAGAGAAGAAGGAGTTAGAAGCGGCGATAATACATGAAGTACGTGAATTGGAACGCTGGAAAACTGAATTGGGGACGATAAAGAATGATCTATCGCCCATCAGGGGCGTGGAATTTGATGAACCGGACTACAAAAACGTTATCTCCACTTTAAGGAATCTTGAAGCGGCGTATCGGCAAATAATCGGATTACGAGCAGAGATAGGGCGGATAGAGGAAGTGGAACATAATGTGCGGACGCTGAACGAGCAGGAAAGCAAGGTTGTGAGAGACATAACGGCATTGCAGAGGCAAATACAAGAATTAGCGTTCGATAAAATGGCGTATGTGGAGATGAGAGCGGGATACGAACGTAAGCGGGACGAACTGAACGAAACGAAGCTAAAGCTCGTGGAGAAGCGAACGGAGTTTGAGAACGTATGCAAGGTCATAGAACGCGTGTTGGTGGAGATAGCGGAGCAAAAGAGGTTAGCTGAAGAGAAGGAGAAAGAAGAGACGGAAATAATGTATCTCCACCTGCTTGAAAAGATAATGAACGATTTTAAGGTGTATATGGTGGGTATGATTCGCCCGATGCTTTCTGATTACGCATCGGATTTGCTGAGAAGGTTAACGGATGGAAAATACGGCAGGCTGGAACTGGACGAGAATTACGATGTGTTCATTTATGATGACGGGACGCCGTATGAAATAAACAGGTTTTCGGGCGGCGAGGAGGATTTAGCGAATCTTTGCCTACGACTTGCGATTTCCGCTGTCGTTGCGGAGCGAAGTGCGATTCAAACGAATTTTATTATTCTGGATGAGATTTTCGGCTCGCAGGATGCGCTTAGGAAACGGAACATTATAACGGCGTTGAGCGAGCTTTCAAAGAAGTTCCGGCAGATATTTCTGATTACGCACATAGAAGAGGTGAAGGATTACATGGAACACGTGTTGCGGGTGACGGAAGATGAAGAGGGTGTGAGTTGGGTGAGGATGGAGGCGTAGCGAGAAAATAAATTGTTGACACGGACAAGATGAAACATTTCAAAATTTACCGCAGAGAACGCTGGATTAGAGGTTTTGTTTATTAGCGGTTCAGCTCGTTAACTAAACCTCCAAACCGCTAAACCGCTATCCTCTGTGAACTCTGCGGTTAATCTGTGTTTATAATCTATTTTTCTTCGTTCGCACCTAACAACTCATACCTCATACCTTCCATAATTCATCGTAAACATTCCAGAGATTCCAAACTCCGCGAGTAGCACTAAATCTTCTTTTTCAAGCCTTTTTTCCTTAACAGGCGGAACGGGCTTTGTCCTTCTGCAAATTATTCTTCCACCCGTCATT
The DNA here is from genome assembly GCA_034660015.1 of Methanobacteriota archaeon. Classification (GTDB taxonomy): domain Archaea; phylum Halobacteriota; class Syntropharchaeia; order Alkanophagales; family Methanospirareceae; genus QEXZ01. The sequence goes on from JAYEII010000030.1 coordinate 21,638, forward strand.
TCGGCACCTACATAGCCTTTACATCCCCCTTTCACGAATACAAGCCCTCTTCTCATCTCCACACCCAAAAATTCCGCCGCATCTCCTAATATTACAACTTTACCGCCGTTAAGCAAAGCAGCAGCGTTCATCCCCGCGTTCCCTTCCACCAATACAAAACCTTTTCGCATCAATATGCCAACGCTTATCCCAACGTCTCCCTTCACATGCACCTTCGCCTCTTTCATGCATCGGGCAGCAACAGTGCTCCTCAAAATTTGGTCGCGGAGCACCAAAATTCCTTCTTTAAATTCGTTGGGCCGCTGTATGCTCCCCGCTTCCTTCTCGCCCGGATGATGCAGGAGCCAGGTTATCGAAACGAATTTCTTATAACCGTCTAAATCGGATTTTACCTGTACGACATTACCAAGAGGCTCGTTAATCTCGCCCTTAACGTAAACAGCACCCGAAAGCATACCCATTCCGAGATAAGAGCCTGCATTTTCATCTACGATTATAGACCCCGCTTCGGGCAGCTCCTTTCCGCGGCCACCGAAAAAAACAAGGTCAACGCCCAGACTCGAACCGAGCCTCTTGCCTGCATCTCCTTTTATATGCACCTCTTCGCCTTTTTTCAACGCCTCAACCACGTCTTCATACGAATAGCTCGTGCCAACTTGAGAAGGAATCACATTGGCAGGATTGAGTTCGGCACCTCTATGCTGCCAGAAGAAATCATAAGTGAAGTCGCCGATGCAGTCTTAAGGCGAACTCAGTTTTAACTCCATATTTTGTTTTTGTATAATAAAGAGGATTTTGAAAAACCCCCAAAAACATTGAAATGTGCCCCAAAAGTATATAAAGAAGGGGACGATACGAGGGGTAAATCAAAATCCTCTAAAGTATAACTCCCATCTACTTAAGACACAGATTTACACGGATTTTTTCTTTCTTTTGGTGGGCTGGGTGGACTGTTTTAACGGCACTGCTCCTTTTATCTGTGTTAATCTGCGTTAATCTGTGTCTATAATTTTTTATGGTATATAAAGTATAACTTTTTGCCACAGAGTACACAGAGAGCACAGAGTATTTACCCTCTGTGTGCTCTGGGGTCTCTGTGGCTATCATTTTTGAATATTTCCTATACATTTTGACTTCAGTGCTTAGAATTTATACCACAAGAGATTAAATAGTTACTAATCGGTCGGGCATGGAATGTGAGCTAATCAAGCAGGGATTTGAGCAGGGAAGTTGCCAGGTGTTTGATTTTAAGGAGGGAAGATGGCGAAAAGCTTGTGAATCCACGCTTAGGTATAAAGATGGAATTCCATACAGGTTGATAAATGCGATTTTCCTTTCAAGGCCTGAGCATTATCTTTCTATTTACCAGTCAGGATGCAATCTGTCATGCAAAAAATGCCATTCATGGCATTTTACTCAAAATGCCGTAGGAGACTGGATGTCGCCCTATGATGTGGCAAAGGAAGTCGAGAAATATTTGAGCGAATACGAAATCACTTTTGTACGGAGAGAGCACGCAACGAGCTGGCACGCACAGGAACTCTGTAACGCATGCGGAAGTTGCATTATGTCTGGCAAGAGAAGCAAGAGATGCCCGGGAGTGCTTGGTGTTGACAAAATTGAGTTAAGTCCACAGGGCTGGGGACCTGCTCGCAATATAGTTGCATTCACGGGTGGTGACCTCGCATGCCAGCCTGATTTCTATGCGAAATCTGCGGAATTGATAAAGGAATTAAATGAAATGGTTTGGGTGCTTTTTGAAACCAACGGGTATGGACTTACTCCGGGCAATTTAGACCTCTTCAAAGAATCGGGAATAGATTCCTTCTGGCTGGATATAAAGGCTTTTGATGAGGAGACGCATAGAAAACTTACCGGCGTATCGAATTCTCGCATCTTGAAACTTCCTGCGGAGATAAAGGAAAGAGGATTTGTTTTAGAGGTTCTCTCACTCTATATTCCTGGCTGGGTAGAAACAGACCAGATAGGTAAAATTGCGGCTGAGTTAGCATCTGTGGATGCCGAAATCCCTTTCACTATCCTTGCTTTCTTCCCGGGGTATCAAATGAGAGATGTTCCGTCTCCCACTATGTGGCAAATGATGGACGCTTATAACGCTGCAAAGGATGCGGGATTGAAAAAAATCCGGCTTGGAAATGTCCATTTATTCGTGAACACACGTGAAGAATACAAGGTTTGGGAAAAGCTCGTTGGGCGAGAAAGTTTTTAAAAAACACTTTTTCTTTTTACAAAAAAGAAAACCTGTGCTAAAAGAAAACTTTTTTGTTTGATCTCTTTCTTAAAGAAAATTTTCTCGTGAAATAAACCCTTTCAGGGTTTTCGGGGACGTGGGCAGAGCCCACAATGTGTAAATCTGAGGGGTTATAAAAGGGGCTTTCGAAACGAAAAAACATTCTCTTTTATATACCCTGATATAATATTATAACCCATAAAATAAAGAAAAGTATGAGGTGATAGAAAAAGACATGAAAACGAAATACGCGTTTGCATTTACGCTTTGTTTGCTCTTGCTTCTTGCAGGAGCGGGAGTTGCATCAGCAGCGCAAGGAGAAACGACGGCAATAGTAAGTGGTGTTACAGATAGCGCATGGATAGCATTAGCGGCAGCCATTACAATGGTAGGCTCAGCGCTTGCTGCAGGCTGGGCAATATCGGCTACGGGAGTCGCGGCTGCGGGAGCTACGGCGGAGAAGCCTGAGACGTTTGGTCGTGTGCTGATATTCGTTGCGCTTGCAGAAGCGATTGCTATATACGGGCTTTTGATCGCGTTTATGCTCTGGACGAAGATATAATAGTGACATAGCGCTAAGTGCAAAATGCAGAATAGGAATGGAGAAGGGCTATTTGGAAAGATGAAAGGGCAGTTCAGAACCAATATTCTTTTTCAAGCCCTTCCATACACTATTCTTATTTCCGCACTCACCATCACCGGCTTATTCGGCGGTTTCGCACTCGGCAATCGGTGGGGAAGCGGCAATATAGCAGGCTTTGCCTTTTCTCTTTCTTTCTCTCTTCTCGGCTTCTTTCTCGGATTCCTTATTTCTTACCTCGTCGTGAAGAAGAAGTATCTGGTGGAAGGTTTGTGATGGAAAAGAAAAAATAATAAAAGGATACATTATAATTGAATGAAGTAAGAGAGACTTCAGGTGACCGCATCTGGGTGGTCCATTACGTAAATCTTTGGTACTTTTGAGAAAATGTCATGCATTTTTCTCTATTAGAATAACTTCGGTATATCCGACCTTAGTGTCGTATATTCCTTCCTATTGGTATCGTATGCAAACTTTATCGCCCTCGCATCTTTTACCAAAGACATAGAATATATATAAAAATTTCGCATATTGAGGCTTCATCCCGAAAGTCAATATAGATTGAACTCCCTCCCACACTTTATGAGATAGGTTTTAAATAGATTAGTATAAAATTATTAGTAAGGTGATAAAATGAGCGAGTGCCCCGATTATAAAATTATGAATGCAACAGAAAATAATGATATAAAAGCTAAAATAATAATCAGAGCTATCCCCTTAGCAATTTTTATATCACTCATTACTATCTTAGGGATGTTGCGTGGCTATAGACTTGGAATAATAACAAACAGCGATTTCATCCTTTTTGTATCAGTTACTTCTTCCGCATTTTTTTGTTTTATATATTCAATATTGTTCTTGTATTTTAACGAAACTTCTGAATATCCGTGGCGAATTTGGAAATAGATATTTTAAAAATACAACAATCTCACAAAATCTTTTTCCTTTGTTCGCCTATTATTCTGTCAAGAGTTGCTATGAATTTCTCCTCAGACCCCTCAGGGATGGATGCTCCCGATGCAACGGGATGCCCGCCACCAAAACCACCTACTTCTTTCGATGCTTTCTCCATTGCTTTAGCGAGGTCTATTCCATCTCCCTTGCCTTCTGCGATGAGTTTCTTACTACACCGTGCCGATATTTTTGTTTCCACCCTTGCACCTCCCTCATCTCTTGTTTTCATGTTTAATGCGATTACCGGCTTCGCAGGGTATAAATATTCTGCTACTATCCCATCTAAAATGCCTGTTACTCCTCGCTCCTGCACGTAAAAGTAGAAAATGGCAGGTAACTCTTTTATAATCCCTTCGCCACTTTCTATCCTATTTAATTCAGAAACAAGTTTGCTCTGGAACTGCATATACAGGGAAGCTGCTTCTTCTACCCATTTCCCATCACGCAGGCACAGACCTATTCCAATGCCCGCTTTTCCAAACCGACCGCAAGCATCCACCATTCTCATTAAATCTATCCCCTTTCTCACCACTTCGGCATTCAGAATATACGTGTTGCCTACCAGAGCATCCCTGTTAATAGCCGCTCTCGCGTTAGACTCGAGGGACAGCGATAACAAAGCAGCAGTCAATCGCCTTTCCTCTTCTTCCTCCAAATCACGGATGTTTCTATCACCTTCAATATCCAGTTTTTTCAAAAACGCATCCACCCACTCAACCTTACCCGCAAGCGGGATATACGGGTCGGTGGAGAAAAGAATCAAATCACGAATTTTTCCATCGCCGAATTTCAACCCCTTTTCGACTGAAATAACACCATCTTTTATTCCCTCATCCAGAATCATTTTGTTTGTTCCTGTGTCCATCCGCAATTTATCTCCTAAGGTGCCTGCTACTGCGAGACCCGCGAGGTCTATGTTGCCCCTGCCATCGCTCGACAAGTGCCTTGCCATGAGATAAGAGAGCCCTGCGGCACAAATATCCCCTTCTATCTCTTTTTCCCCTTCCCCCGTGTGTTCGCCCTCGGGAAGATACGGGTTTATGAGGGCAAAAGAGGCGGGAAGTGAAGAAACGAGCTCATTGATCGGGGTTGGGGAAGTCAAAGGTGGCGTATGGTGGTCTATGATTATAACATCCTTCTCGTTGAGATGCGCTGAAATCAAGTCCAACTGCGCAGTGCCCATGTCGCAAATTATAATAAGCGGGTCTTTTAACCCCCGAATAAAGGAATCCTCTAATTTGCTTACAATCGTCGTATGGAACTGTGTTCCTCTTCGAAGCAAAGCATTACAGATAATCCCTGCAGAGGTTATTCCATCTGCATCGTAATGCGAGACAATCCTTGCGTGATCATGTCTCTTTATCAGTTCTACTGCCTTTTCCATCGCCTTTTGCACGCTTATCATGCTACAATAAATAGAATGGTCCTATATCCACAAATCAAAAAGTTTTCTTTAATAAATTACTTGTAGTAAAAGTGTGAACAGTCAGGTGTGACCGCTTGAATCTATCACCTCAAACCTGAAAACTGACACTTGACATCTATCCAGGGCGTGTGGCCTAGTTAGGACATGGCGGCAGCCTCCTAAGCTGCAAATCACGGGTTCAAATCCCGTCACGCCCGTACATCTATGCTCAATAAGGAGTGGTAAATCCTAAATCCTAAGCACCAAATCCTAAACAATTTCCAAATCCAAAATCCCAAAAGGAAGGTTTGTTTTGAATTTGGAGTTTAGACATTAGAGTTTGTTTAGGATTTAGAGTTTAGTGTTTGGAATTTATACCATTACGCCCGTACCCGCATCTCCTCTCTATCCACTATTATGACATCTTTCATCGCTTTAACCGCTTGAAACGGTATAAGGATATACTTATCCTCCTCTTTAAACCCGCTCGTATCAAGCTCAGCAGCAGGTTTAACCACAAGTTCACTTAACATGCCTGTTGCTGCGTCTGCTACTACATTATGCAGTATCCCTATTTCACCACCATCTAAGTCCATAACCATTTTACCACTCAATTTTTGTGCGGATATTTTTTTCATTTTCCCTTCCCATTGCTTTACACTTTCTTTTATATGTCTTTATATATTAACTTTCTCTTCGTATTGCGGGAGAGCAAATCATAATGCCAAATACAAAAAATATCATTTAACTTTATATACAGTTAATAATATAACATGGAGGTTAGAGGTCAGGGCCCGTAGCTTAGTATGGTTAGAGCGCCCGGCTCATAACAGAGAATCTATGGCGTATCGCCTCCTAAATACGTTTCTTTGTGGGACACCGGGCGGCCAAGGGTTCAAATCCCTTCGGGCCCACTATAAACCTTCCATTAGAAAACAAAAATCCCGTGAAATTGCTATATCCTTGAATTTCACCGCAGAGCACACAGAGAACGCAGAGGCACCAGAAAAACTAAGCAAAGATTGAAACAGTCTTAAAACTCAGCGGTCTCGGCGCTCTCCGCGGTGATAAATCTCTTTACTTTTCTATCTCCTCCTCTTCCCCTTCCTTCTCTTCTTCCGCTGCTCTTCTTCTTGACACATGCTTTATCAGCACGATGTCTCCAATTGCCGTTACCCAGCGGTAGGGGATAATCACGCCCTTCTTCTTGCCCACTTTGAAAGCATAGGGGTTTATGTTTCGCACCGCAAGCCCTGATATTCTCTTCTCTTTTATGTCTACACTCACATCCTCTATCTTACCGACATATACACCCCTATCCGTGTATATATCCTGCCCATATAAGGAAGACAATTCTATTTCCATAATTATATTTATGGGTGGATGGAATATATATAAATAATTAACGAATCAGAATCGGGTTGAAAAAAAAGGAACAAAAAACAAATTACAGACACTGATTAACGCAGATTAACACAGATAAACGATAAAAACCAACAATGCTAAATTTAAATAAATTCGTGTCTTAAATAGAAGGATGTTATACTTTATATACAACGAGAAACGATGCGAACATCTATACAAGTGGGTAAGCTTATCGGCATACCAATAAGGCTGCATTTTAGTTTTTTATTTATCTTACCACTAATCGTAATGCTGTTTGCGCATGGCATTACATTAAGTATAGAGCCCAATTCACCTATTTTCCCTTTAATTGCATCGGTGTTTGCAAAAGACCCTACAAAACCTATCCCGCTCCCGATGGGCTTAGGAGATGTCGAAATGGCCGCTTTCCTCCGCTATTCTTTGTCCCTTATAGCGTCTTTTATTTTTTTCCTCTCTTTATTACTCCACGAATTGTCCCACTCCTACGTTGCAATGAAATTTGGAACGAGAATACACAGTATTACACTACACCTCTTCGGTGGCTTAGCAATGATGGAGGATATCCCAAAGAGCCCGGAGAAGGAGTGGAGAATAGCAATTGCGGGACCTTTGATGAGCTTTTTCCTCGGCGGTGTATTCCTTCTCACTTTCTGGGGCATAAGACCATTGAGTTTTGTTATTTACCCGGTTAAGATTCTGGCTTTTATGCTCGGCTTTTATAACTTGGTGTTAGCCCTTTTTAACCTGCTACCTGCATTTCCAATGGATGGTGGGCGAGTTTTAAGGGCTCTACTTGCGAAAAGAATGCCATTTCTAAAAGCAACGAGAAGAGCGGTGTTGGCAGGAAAAATATTTGCCGTTGCACTGGCAATGGCAGGGATTGTTGCTGACCCTTTTATGTTTATTTTAACCGGTGAGAGGGTACCAAATCCCTTTATCGTTGGAATTGCTATTCTCCTGTACATACTCGCAACAGAAGAAGAAGCCGCAACCATCACTTTTGCTTCCTTAGAGGGAATAAAAGTGAGGAACGTCATGAGAACCGAGCGAACGAGCGTGCTTGAGGATATGTCCGTCATAGAGCTGGCGAACAAGATGCTTGGCGACAAAACAGCCGAATATGCGGTGTTGAATGAAAGCGGGGAATTAAAAGGGTTTGTAACGTTTGATGATATAAAAAAGTTGTCTGACGAGCAACGCTACATCTTAAAAGTTTCTGATATAATGCCCTCACTTGATCGCGTTAGCGACGTTATATTAGAGGAAGAAGAGGCAATAGAAGCGCTAAAAAGGATGATGCAGCACAGGAGAAACGTTCTGGCGGTGATAGACGCGATGAACGGGAACTTCATAGGAGTCATAACGAGAAGAGACTTAGCGATTTATATGGAGATGTCGAAAGCGCGTGTGTGAAAACAATGCAAAGAGAACCACAAAAATACACAAATTTTCATTTTTCATTGTATATACAGTATAGCTTCCTTATATTTAAGACGCAGATTTACACTGATTTACGCAGACTTATTTTAGTTTAACCGCGTTGATTCTTATCCTCTGTCTGTGTTAATCTGCGTTAATCTGTGTCCATAATTTATTTTCTGTTTTCTTGCTGTCGCCATCAGGCGAGAAGCTCCTTTTATCGTTCCTGAGATGCCGATTACTCGTATGCCCAGTCGTACTCCATTCGCCGAATGAATACAGGCTAATGCTGCTCTTACCTCCTCGACTTTATTATGGGCACATCTCAGGATGCCCACACCCCTGCACCTGTCTGTGCCTCCCTCAGCGTCTTCCTTTTTACCGTATTCTATCAGCCACATCTTGCTTTCACTTGCGCCCGTATCGCCATAGAGCGAGTAAATGGAGTCCCTTATCTCTTTCAACAACTCTCGTTTATCTATCTCTCGCTCGCTTATCAACTCAAACGCGAGATACCTTCTCCTTTCTCGAAGTGTGGGCGGCAGCAACAATGCAAAACGTAAAACGCAAAATTTATTTTGGCTTTTGCACTTCGCCCTTTTCATTTTCATATTATCTCCACTTCTCTCCTCTTTTTCCATTTCTTTTCCAATATACCCTCTGGAATATCACTTAAAGCGTGCACCGCTTCTTCTTTTTGCATTCCAAATAGAGATGCAAGCGCAACCATCTCTCTTGGCGCTCTTAAATCGTATATAGAGTGCGCATTGCTGGTTATTACCGGCATTGCCTTGTACTTCCTCACGAATTTTAAAATCTCACGCATCTTCCCGAGTATCCGTGCCCTATCGCTTCTTCTGCTGTGAATTATCGCATTGATGCTGAATTCTATTGCAATGTCATTCTCAGCGGCATATCTCACCAGTATGTGGGTTAATCCCTCTTTTCCACGCTCGCCGTATGGCGGTGCAAATACATCAACCATGGGATTTTTCAATGCCGCTTCGTTTAGTTCCTTACTGCCGCCACGAGCCACAATCAAGGACACTTTCCCGTAGTAAAGTCTTATTCTTCTTTTCAATTCGGAAACCGATTTTGCCCTTATCTCTATACCCCGGAAAGCAAAATCCGCGATTGACGGCGGTAATTGCTCTCCCTCTTTTCCCTTCACTGCTTCGTCGTAGTTCGTTATTGCTATGCCCGCATATCCGTATCTTCTCGCAACCCGAATCAGCTCTTCCACGGGCACTTCTGTTTCAGGATAGGCGTGCACATTTAGGTCAAAGAACTTGAACGTGGGCATTAATCAAAAGAAGGTTTACCGTTTTAAATAATAATCCGAAAAATATTAACCACCAGATTACGCAGATTTACACAAGATTATTTACATTTTTTTATTGTATATAAAGTATAACTTCCTTATATTAGACACAGATTTACACGGATTTACGCGGATTTATTTTTTGTAGTTTAACCGTGTTTGTTGATTCTTATCGTCTGTGTTAATCTGTGTAATCAGTGGTTAATAATTTTTATGTGTGATGATGAAGGAGAAAGAGGAGGGGGAAGGGGAAGAGGAGATAAAAAGAATATGCAGAGAGGTCATAGAGCGAATAAGACCGGATGAGGAAGAGAGGAAGAAAGTAAAAGCCGTAGCAGAGCACATAATCGCGAAACTAAACAAAAAAGCACCGGAGATGGGTATGGAAGTCCATGCAATCTCCGTAGGGTCAACCGCAAGAAACACGTGGATAAGTGGCGAGGCGGACATAGACGTATTCATCATGTTTCCTGAAGATGTGTCGGAAGAAGAGTTAAAGGAGAAGGGGCTTGCACTCGCAAAAAGCATTTCTGATAGGTACGAGGAAAGATACGCCTCGCATCCGTATATTCACGCTTACTTTCACGATGCCGAAGGAAGAACCGGGTACGAAGTGGATTTAGTGCCCTGTTTTTCGGTAAAAGCCGCATCTTTATTAAAATCCGCGGTTGACAGGACGCCTTTTCATAACGAATATATCGTGAAGCGAATATCGGGACTTGAAGAAGAAGTGCTACTATTAAAGCAATTCTTGAAGTGCCGTGGGATTTATGGCTCCGAGCAAAGGCGGAAGGGCTTCTCCGGTTATCTTTGCGAATTGCTCATCCTGAGGTATTCATCTTTCGCAGAGCTGTTGAGACACGCATCGAAGTGGAAATATGGCGAAAGAATAGACATCGAAGGTCGTGGAAAATACAAAGGGGAAGGAAAGGACCCACTTATTGTGATAGACCCGGTGGACCCGAACAGGAATGTAGCGGCTGCGGTATCTTTGGATTCGTTTTGCAGGTTAATAGATGCAGCGCGGGATTTTTTAGCGTGTCCGGATGCGAGTTTTTTCTTGCTTGCGGAGGAAAAAGCGATGACCAAGGCCGAGTTTGTGAAACTCGTAAAGGAACGAGGGACAGAGCTCGTAATGGTGCTGTTTGAAGCGCCTGACGTGGTAGAAGATGTATTATTCCCACAGTTAAGAAAAGCAGAAGCATCGGTCACAAGTATGATAGAACGGAATGGGTTCACGGTATATCGAAGCGATGTGTCGGTAGGAGGGAACAAAGCGTTTTTGGTATTCGAACTGCTTGTTTGGCGCCTGCCAGGGGTGAAAAGGCATGAGGGTCCTCCCGTTACGTTGAAACATCATTCTGAACAGTTTAAAAACGAATACAAACCCGGTTCTTTTGGAAAAAGAAAAGCCTTTACGGAAAAGAAAAACAATTACGCTGAAGTTTTGTTGCAACGGGCAGTTCGTATTGAAAACGGCAGGTATGTGGTGGAAGTAAAGAGGAAATATACGGATGCCGTGGAATTGCTGAAGAGCGAGCTGAAGTCGTGCGGTTTGGGGAAACAGGTTTCCGAGGCGATAGATAATGGCTATGAAGTTTTAAAGAACGAGGAGATAATGTTTTTTGAAGGACTTGGTTCTTTCTTCAGGAAGTTTTTTGGTTTTGGTTTCGGCAGGAAATAAAAAAAATCACTCCATAATCCGCTTACACACATCAAGATAAACCTCCGAAAGGTCCCCTTTTCCTTCCCTGAACACATCTTTATCCCAACTTATTATCTCTCCTTTTTTTTCGTATGCTTCCTTGTCCCAAAGCCTGCACACGTCCGGCGTGCCAACTTCATCCGCGAGAATTATACCACGTCCTTCTTTACTTCTACCATATTCCAGCTTGAAGTCCGCTAATATTATTCCCTTTTGTGTTAAATAAGACGTCATTATATCTCCAATTCTTCTTGTTTCTCGTTTTATATGCTCTATCTCTGCTTTGTCCATCCAGGCATTCTCTATTATCTCGTCTTCGGTTATCGGTCGGTCAACACGCTCGAACTTAGTGGTAAACTCCAGAAAGCTTTTTGCTAATGGCGCCCCCTCCCCCAGCTCCTTTGCTCCTTCTTGCACGAAGAAATCACTGCTTATATCCACCTCACCTTTTTTATACCTTCTCCATAAAGACCCGTACAGGAAGTTTCGTGCTATCACTTCCACAGGTAAAAGACTCACTTCCTCCGCAACTAACTCGTTTGGCGGCACATATTCCTTGAAATGTGTTTTTATTCCCTCGGCTTCTAAGACATCAAACCAGAAACAGGATAATTTACAGCAGAGTTCCCCTTTGTTCTCGAAGGATGCTTTTTTCTTGCCGTCAAACGCCGTAACTCTATCGGTAAATACGAAAACGATATTACCATCGGGTCTTCGATAAAGGTCCTTTGCTTTTCCACTCCGTATGTATTTTGCATCTTTCATTTGATTTTTCATTGTATATAAAGTATAACCCCCTTCTATTTGAGACACAGATTTACACTGATTTACGCGGATTTATTTGAGTTTAACATTGTTGCTTTTTATTATCTGTGTTAATCTGCGTTAATCTGTGTCTCTAATTTGTTTTGTCCTATAAATAACTCAACTATTATTTAAGTATAAACCCTATTTTTTTAGAAAAAACTTTTTTGCAAGCAAAAATGAGAACAGCAAGCGTAAAAAGGAAGACAAAAGAAACGAATATCGAGGTGGAATTGAACCTTGATGGTACGGGAACGCATGAAATAAGCACCGGGATAAAATTCTTTGACCACATGCTCGCAACGTTTTCAAGGCATGGGTCTTTTGACCTCGTTGTGCACGCAGCGGGTGACTTGAGCCACCATGTCATAGAAGACGCCGGGATTGTGTTAGGTGAAGCGTTAAAAAAAGCAATCGGCGGAGAACCTGAAGAAAGGGAAAAGACCGTGAGGTTTGGCTATGCAATTATACCAATGGATGAATCCCTTGCAAGATGCGCATTGGACATCGGTGGTATAGGCGGTGGAAGAAGTTATACGGTGTTCGAGGTGGAGCTTGGTAAAGAACGAGTAGAGGATGTTAACACTGAGAACATACCGCATTTCTTTTATTCGCTCGCTACGCACGCAAACTTCACCGTTCATGTGTATGCAACGGGCGAGAATGAACACCACAAAATAGAAGCGATTTTTAAAGCGTTGGGCATTGCATTGAGCAAGGCAACGAGGATAAAATAGGGAAGGTGAGCGAAGGAGGATAAGTATGAAATCTATTGAAGCTGTTGATGAGAAAGAAATATTATCAAAGATAAAAAGTTTAGGTCAGAAGGAGATAGGAGAAGTGCGGGATTTTATCGATTTTCTCCAGGAAAAGAGGGAGCGGAAAGCAGAGCCATTCATTCGATACATAAAAGAAAAGGCGGATACGAAGATTTCCCTTTCTCAAGTTCGGCAAGAGTTATCTTCAATTAAAGGTAATCTCTCTGACACAATTTCCAAGCAACGTGAGGAGAGAGGATGAAGACCTACTTTTTAGATACCAGCGCTTTGGTCAAACGTTATCATCGGGAAGTGGGGACCAATGTTATCGATAAAATATTTAAAGGGGAGGATAAAGAGTTATTCATTTCTGACCTTAGCATTATTGAATTCCATTCCGCTATTGCTCTGAAAGTTAGGACAGGGGAAATTTCCCGGGATGCCTTTTCACATCTTGTCGGGCTCTTCTCTAATGAACTTAATACCCAGTTATATCGAGTAAAGCAGATAAATGGAGAAGAAAAGCGAGAAGCCGTAAAATTGTTGATTAAATATGGATTTGATTATGCCCTTAGAACGATGGACAGCTTGCAACTTGCCGCTATGAAATCCACAGGTAAAGGGAAAGTGGACTGGGTTGTCTGTGCAGATGCAAGATTTTGCAAGGTAATTCGCTTGGAAGGCTTTCAAGTTATTAATCCGCAAGAAAGCGGAAAAAAAGAATAGAAAGAGAGATGTGGGCAGAAAAATACAGACCGAAGAGATTGGATGAAATCACAGGGCAGGAAGAGGTGGTGAACAGGATAAAAGGGTTCGTCAAGGAAAAGACAATACCAAATCTCTTGCTCTGGGGTCAAAAAGGTACGGGCAAAACGTCTTTTGTTTATGCCCTTGCGAATGAGCTCTACGGCTCTTATGACGAGAACGTCATGCTCATAGAAACTTCTGATTTCGTTGAACAGCGTAAAAAATGGTTAAGCGAGGATAAAAGATTCAAATTCTTTTATGACGAGCAGAAATCTGCGATAGAGATTTTCAAGGAGATAATAAGGGAATATGCAGCGTTAAGACCTATAAATGCCCCTTTCAAATTACTATTTTTCAATAACGCCGATTTACTTCCCGGGAATGCGCAACAAGCGTTACGAAGAGTTATAGAACGTAGCAACAAAACATGCAGGTTCATCTTCTCCACCACGAGACCCGCGGGCGTCATCCCACCTGTAAGGTCAAGATGCCTGAATCTCCACTTCACGCCTCTGGATAAAAGCGATGCGCTGGATGCTTTGATAAAATCAATAGCAGAGGGAGAAGGGCTAAAACTTACGGAAGGCGGCTTAAAAACGCTGCGGGAATATGCAAGGGGCGATGCAGGCGCGGCTATAAATATGCTGGAAGCAGCAGCAACGGCGACAAGGGCAAAGACAAAAACAATAGATGCTATTGGAATAGAGAATGTAGTGCAAAATGCGTTTTTTCAACGAAATAAAGCGGAGGAGTTGATAGATTCCGCATCTGCGGGACGGTATAAAGACGTGCGGGCGGGCTTAGAATTTCTGATAAGAGATGAGAAGATGGGAGGGAAAGAGATTCTGGTGGAGATACACGAGGCGCTGCGAAGGAAGATGAAAATTTCGGGAATGGCGATGGGCGAGGAAGAAGAGCAGAACTCGGTGAAAAGATTCGCTCAGATTGTGTTATACGAAGGCGAGGCGGATTTAAAACTTTGTAATTCATTAAATAGCATCATACACTTAGAAGAGATGATGACACACTTTTTCTTTTTCAAACTTTTAGAAAAAGTTTGATCAAAAATGCTTCGCGGAAAAAGAAAACCTGTGCTAAAAGAAAAAAAATAGGATGAAGAAGAAAAATGGAATGTGTATTTTGTAAAATTGTTGAGGGGAGTTTAAAAGCAGAGCGGATTTATGAAACGGAGGGGGTATTGGCTTTCCTGGATATAAATCCGAGGGCGCCGGGGCACAGTCTGGTCATACCCAAGAAACACGTGAGTCTACTCGCGGATTTAGAAGATGAGCTGGTTGCGGAGCTGTTTATTGCAACAAGAGAAATGTTAAAGATATTGAAGAAAGCACTGAATCCAGACGGGTTTAACATAGGGATAAATGAGGGAAAGGCAGCGGGTCAGGAGATTCCGCACCTGCATGTAAACATCTTTCCACGGTTCAGTGGCGATGGTGGTAAGCCCGTGCATAGCGTTGTGAACAATCCACCTGAAAACATTTCGGAGATAGCAGCTAAAATAAGAAGTAGCTTGAAAGGCACGGTCTAAAAATATAGTGATTTACCACCGCGGAGAGCGCCGAGTACGCAGAATTTTAAGACAGTTTTTTAACCACAGGTTACACAGATTACACAAATTTTGCACTTTGCAGTTTGTTTTGTCTGTGTTAATCTGCGTTAATCTGTGTCTACAGTTTATTTTCTGTTTTCTTGTTGCATATAACATATAACTTCTACCTATCCTATTTAGGACGCAGATTTACGCAGAAAACTATTTCCGCAAATTATCAAATGCCTTACGTTTAACTTCCGGTTTAGTGCCAAAATTATATTTAAAATCCTGATTATCTGCGTTCATCTGCGTCCGATTATAAAAATTATTCTTTTTTGTGCCTCTGCGTTCTCCGTGTGCTCTGCGGTGAAATTAAAGGATATATCAATTTCACTAGAGAATTCGACAGTGCCCCTTATACCTTCTCCTTCACATATATCATGTCCCCTTCTTTCAGCTTACCGAGATAAGCTAAATTAGAAGGAGAGAGCGAAGAAAAAGAAAGGACGAGGTTAGCACCGTCAAATGTCTCACCCGTGGGTCCATACTTCTTACTGTCATCCAATCGGACGCCCATTACCCCTCGGTTTGACCGAGACATGTTTGTAACTCCTATTATTCCCTTTTCGACCTTCTCTTTTGCCAGGTTCTCAGGGACAAGTGTCCCCGCTTCTTCGGCACTTCCCTGAAACAGGACCATCATCCCGGGAACAGAGAAATGGACCTTTAAAAGCCCTATTGGTCGGTTAATCAAGCCCGAAACCTTTTTGAAATACCACACGGTCTTGGGCGCTTCGCGGTGAAAGAGTTCCACATCAAATACGCCTTCCGCATCAACGCCCACTGTCCTTACTGTTCCCCTGTCCATAATTTCCATCGTCAGTGCGGGCTCCTGGTCTACGACAATTGCATCGTCACTATCATTCCCTTCCCTTACCTGCTCAATATTCTCAGCGTCAAAAAACTCCTCCGCTTCCTTTTGTGTCTTGCCTACCACCATCATCCATCTGGGCTCAGTCATGGTGTAAATCGTATCCCCCGAACGAGCGAAATCCATCAATTCGCCTCCCTGTATTATCTCACCAAATACGTTATGAGAGGGATGCGGCAGCCTGCTTTCCTTATACGTATAAATCTTCCCTTTCTCCGTCCCTGCGTTCCTCGCCGTCAGGTAATTTTTCGACCGGTAGCTGATGTTCTCATCCGGTAAATTAAGCCCTTTTAACGCTTCAGAAGCCAGATAAGTATGTGAATGGTCATCTATATGCAAAACCATATTCCTTGTAAGAGACAAGAAATGCTCGCTTGACATCGGCGCTTCCCGAAACAGTTTTACCGTTGCGAACGTGAATATCTCCTGCCCTTCCTCTATCTCGGTATTCAAGTCAGAGGTGACGAAACCTGTTCTCTCCGCTTTTGTTACAATTGGCGTTATCCCCTCTATTCTATCTCCCTCGCGCAAATCCGAAATAATACTTCTCCCTCTCGTTAATTTCCCGATTACGGCATCGGGGCCCGTTCCATAAGCAGCTTCGTGTTCCCGCTTACTTATCATAAGGTACGTCATGCCCGGGTCAAAGCCGCCAAAACCGAAGAAGACATCCCATTTCTTGTACCGACACTCGCTCTTTTCTACGCTTAGATTCGTCTCTATAGGCCCAATAGCAGTTATATCATCGCTCTCCCACCCTATCGTACCTCGTTCATTGTAAAATTTCTTATAGTCTTTGTAGAATTCCGACATCGCTTCAGTTTCTGCTTTCGCTTCAGCCTCTTTTTCTCTGGCTATCTTTATCCTCGCCTCTCCCGCTTTTGTTTTCACCGCGAATTCGTTTTTTAACGCCTTTCTCTCCTTCTCCGAAATAACGGCTACTATACAGCCTGGCTTGTATGCGCCATCCAACTCTTTGATAATGTCGCCTAACTTTTTACTTCGGACTTCCTGTGTCGCACCATTGAGTTTGATCTTCATAGAATTATTCTTTAGTGTCAGGCACTTTTAAAGTTTTCCTTTTTTTTCATTGTATATAAAGTATAAACTTCTACCTGTTTAGGACGCAGATTTACACGGATTTACGCAGAAAACTATTTCCTCAAATTATCCAATGCCTTACGTTTAACTTCCTGTTTAGTGCCAAAATTAAGTTTAAAATCCTGAGTATCTGCGTTCATCTGCGTCCGATTATCAAAAATTATTCTTTCTTGTTTCAGGAACATATAATGAACATACAATGAATATGCAATGAACGTGAAACTACTCAGGGTAACGGAAAAAGGAACAAATCTGGTTGCCGAAACTGCGAGGATAAGCGGTGTTTCTTCGATTCAAACGGCGAAAGGAATAATTGAGCTAATTACAGATAACGATTATTCTTCGGCGCTTGAGCATATCTATTTTACGTTCGATATTTCAGAGATAAGCGTGGCGTTGAGTCGGGAATTGCTAGAGCACCGGATTGCCTCGCACACCGCGAGAAGCACGAGGTATATGGAAGAGCAGGGGTTTAGTTACTATGTTCCGCGAGAATTAGAAGAGCGAGAAGGGGGGGAAGGAGAAGAGGTGCGGATTTACAGAGAAGCGATGACCCGTGCCGACGAGGCATACACGAAGTTGCGAGAACTCGGCGTTGCGAGAGAACAGGCGAGATATGTCTTGCCTATGGCGCTGCACACGCATTACGTGGTTACGATGAACGTTCGCAGCCTGATAAACTTCTTCATGCTCCGGCTGTGTGTAAGAGCGTCACCGGAAATCAGAGAACTCGCGATGCGCATGTACAAAATATGCCTTGCGGAATACCCCGATATTTTGTCGCGGATATGGTGTCGGGGCTTCACACTCGGGGTATGCCCGGAGAACAAAGCTCGTCCAAACACGTGTCCATTCAAAAAGTTAGTGCCAGAAAAGCGTGAAGTGAAGGGCGAATTTGAGGAGCAAGCGAGGAAGATAATAGAGAAGGAGTTAAAAAAAATTTTAATAAAATAGTGAAGATAGCTAAGGGAGCAATAGTATGACCAGCACGGTTATGAGGGAAGAGGTAAGAATAGTGGAAAAAGAAGGCGTGAAGCATAAAAATCCGATTGTGGTAGAGGGCTTGCCGGATGTGGGTCTGGTAGGAACGATTGCCGCGTCTTATATCGTGGAGCGCATGGGATATAAAGAGATAGGCTACATCGAATCGAATTTGTTTCCCCCTGTTATGGTGGTGCACGAGGGAAAATCGAAAAATCCATTGCGGATATACGGTGATGAAGGCGTAGTGGTGGTGCTGTCAGAAGTCGCGATACCGGTAAGTGCGGTTTATCCGTTGACTAAGGCTTTAGCTGACTGGGTAAAAGAAATAGACAGTAAATTGGTCATTTCGATGACCGGACTACCAGTGACGAACAGGATAGATATAGAGAACCCGGAGGTGTTTGCCGTGGGGAACAGTGAAGAAGCGTTAAACGAACTGAAGGATAAGCAGATGGAACTACTGGAGGAAGGATTTATCGCGGGTCCTTATGCTGTAATGCTAAGGGAATGCAGCAAAAGGAAAACGAGTGCAATTTCGCTGCTCGCCCAGTGCTTCCCCGTGTATCCCGACCCGGGTGCCGCAGCATCGGCAATTGAGTCGCTTGATAAGTTTTTAAAACTGGGCATAGACGTAAAGGAGTTATTAGAAAAAGGAGAGGAGATAAAACTAAAAGCTCGCGACCTTATGCGGCAAACAGCGCTATCAGCACCAAAAATGCAGAAAGGTGCGGAGCAGGATATGCCCATCATGTATCGTTAGGGGAATAAAATTTTGTATCAATAAACAAGATAAATAAGATAGGGGGTGGAAGAAGGAAAAAGGTATAGAAATGGGAATAGAAAGAAGGATAATAAGGACGACATGGGGATATGATGGCTGTTTAGAGCCGTTATACGAACTGGAGGACAAAGAAGATGCGATTTTGGTTACCTTTGACCTTCCGCGAGTAAGGAAAGAAAACGTGGAGATAAACACGACAGAAAACACGGTGGATGTAATGGCAAAGATGAGCAATGCCGTTTGCTGGGAGCGGTGGGGCAGTATCCAGAAAAGGATATGTTTTCAAGCATTCAGGAAACAAATAAGGTTGCCAGAACCCATAGACCCTGAAAAAGTATCCGCTTCGTTTAAAAACGGCATTCTCAGGATAAATCTGCCCAAGGTGAGAAAGAAGGTGTTGATAAACATCGAATAAAAGGTAAACCTGTGCGGGAGAGCAGCAAGAAAAAACAGATTATAGACACAGATTAACGCAGATTAACACAGATGATAATATAGCGGTTTGGCGGTTTGGTCAAGGGGACTGAGCCGCTAACGAGCTAAACCTCTAAACTCGCTTAATCATTGTAAATCCGCGTCTTAGATAGAAGGAAGCTATACTTTATATACAAGAACAAATGGAAGAAGAAGAGGACAAATTTGGTGATGACCTGATAAGACCGACTTCGTTCTATTCCGCAGAGCACGAGAAGACGAAACTGAATTGGTTCTGCTACGAAGTAGCGTTGAGCGTTGAGCTTGAGATTCAACAGGAATTGGGGGAAAGATTGATGCGATATGGGATTTACGAAGAGCAAATAGCCGATTTTTCCGTTTATCTCGCGAAGCAGATGAAGGGAATCGTATTACAAAAACTATCGGGCGAAATCGAGACGGTGTATTTCTCGTACGATATGGTTGAGGTATATTTCCCGAGGCTGAGTGACAGAATGGTGAATAAAATGCTCAATGCGATTGCAAAAGCATGGGACGAACAGCTCAGCATTTGCGAGAGATGTCCCACGAGGTGTGTAAGCGAGAAGGATGTATATTGCACGATGTTTGATGAAGGTCCTTATTAGGGGGGGAGAAAGAATAAGAAGAGATAGAGGCATTCTCAGGAGAAATAAGAAGTTTCGTAAGCTAATACGAAAATATAAAAATGAGATTGCTCGTGTAAAAAGGAGAAATCCAAAGATAAAAAAGTATACTATGTTTTATCGGCAGTGGAAAAAGATAGGAATTCCTATTGAATATCGCTGATTTTTGTGCTATTCCACGACATTCATAGAAAAACCCAACCATTTTGCAGAATGCGTGAGCATCCCGACGGAAACAACGTCAACGCCCGTAGAAGCGAAATCGCTTATATTAGCTCTATTTATCCCACCAGAAGCTTCTAAAATCAAGCCATCACGAAGCCCTTTATCGCTCAACAACCTCACGCAGTCTTTTACTTCCGCTGCTGTCATGTTATCGAGCATGACTATGTCCACCTTCAATTCCGCCGCTCTTAGCGCCTCCGCGATACTTTCAACCTCAACTTCGATTTTTTTTGTGAAGCTTGTGCTCTTTTTTGCCTTCTTTATCGCATTCGCCAGTCCCATCAGCTTTATGTGATTGTCTTTTATTATTACCATTTCGTACAACCCGAATCTGTGTGGGTCGCCGCCTCCAATCCTTATCGCTTTCTTCTCGTATTTCCTGAACCCCGGCGTTGTTTTCCTCGTCCCTGCTACTTTTATACGCGGATTTACCTTCCTTGCTTCGTTTACAAGCGTATCCGTTAAAGCCGCTATACCGCTCATTCTGCCCATGAAATTGAGCACAAGTCGTTCAGCCTTCAATATCTTCGCACCTGCCCCGCGCACCGTCAAAATAGTATCACCGCTTCTTATTCGGGCTCCGTCTTCAAATCCACTGGAATACTGGACCGACAAATAGTCTAATATCTCTTTTACCTCTTCTAAACCCGCAAGAACACCTTCTTCCTTAGCGGTTATCTCTGCTTTACAATCCGTATGTGGCACTATCAGCTCGTAATCCCCGTGCCCTACGTCTTCCTCTAGAAAACTTTCTATCTCTTTCAGCAGCATGTGCAAAAAAACTCCCCGTTATTTCAGAATGGATGTTAACTTTACCAAAGAAGAATTATTTATGTTTTTAATAAACTTTTCTTTTTAAAGATAGGTTTTAAGCAAAAAGTTTATGACGAAAATACGGGTGGGTGTAGTCGGCTGCGGTGCGATAGGAAGTGAAATATGCAAGGCGATAGATGGATACGGGGACGCGGACTTAGGAATGGAACTGAAATTTTTGATAGACAGCCATCCTGAAAGGACAGAAAAGCTGCATAAAAGCCTGATAAAAAAGCCCGCGATAATAAAATCCGATAGCACGAGGCTGGATGAAATTTTAACTGGGGTTGACCTGCTAATAGAGTGTGCATCACAGGCTGCGGTTCGTGAGTTTGCGATACCCGCGTTAAAAAAGGGTAAGGACGTGATGATATTAAGCGTGGGTGCGTTACTATGCGAGGATGGCATTTTTGAAGAAATCGAGCGTATATCAGAGGAAAAAGGGTGTAAAGTGTATATTCCGTCGGGCGCCGTGGCAGGTATAGACGGGCTGAAATCCGGTGCTATTGGAGGGATACACTCGGTGCTGTTAACGACAAGAAAGCCGCCTTCGGGATTCGCGGGTAATGCGTACGTGAAGGAAAAGGGAATAGATTTATTTTCAATAGAAAAAGAGGAAACGCTGTTCACGGGTTCTGCGAAGGAAGCGGTGAGGCATTTTCCAGAGAACGTGAACGTAGCTGCCTCTTTAAGCCTTGCAGGTATAGGTCCAGAGGCTACCCGCGTGAAAATCGTTGCAGACCCCTCTGCGGTGGAGAACGTGCACGAGATAGAGGCGAAAGGCGAATTTGGTAAGTTATTCGTGAGGGTTGAGAACGTCCCTTCGAGAGCGAATCCAAAGACGAGCTATTTAGCTGCTCTTTCTGCAATTGCAACGCTGAAAAGCATATCTTATCCGATAAGGGTGGGGACGTAGGAAATGTAAAATGCAAAGTGCAAAATGAAAATTGATTTTGATTAATAGAGGCGGGGGAGCGCAATGAAATGACAACGGGAATAAATAGAGAGGGATTGATAAAGAAATTTTTTGAGCTTGAGGGTGCGGATGAGCTTATAGTGAAAGCGTGGGACATTTTCATTGACGTTCAACGAGCGTATAAAGATGAGAAAGCGGGGACTATCAGCAGGAGAGAGAGGGATAAAGTGCAAAGGAAATTTGACGGGTATGTGAGAAAGAACAAATTAAGGATGCTGGGCGAGGAAGAGGGGTTGAAAGCACATGAGCTTGCAATAGTCAAAGGAGAGGAGGGAGAAGGAGAGATAAAAGCGTTGAACAGCTTTGATGTCTGGCTACTGGCTGATTTTACGGAGGTCTGTTCTGCATTGGTAGCTGACGAACTGGAGGAGGTAGAAGGATTCCCCGATGAGATAATAGCATTTCTGGAAAACCCGGGAGTTGACGAGTGGTTAAAAGAGAGATTGGTAGAAAAGAACAAGGAAGCAGGTGAGAGACTTCTGAAGGCGATTCTTGAAGGCAGACCAGCAGAGGTGAATGTTCATTCATTACTCGTGGAGCACTACGAGAGGGAGGGCAGGTTCTCAGAAGCAGAAGCGGAATACCACCGAATGCTCAGCGAAACGGATGATGAACTCGTGTGGGCGAACTACGGATACTTCTTAGAGAGGAGGCAAGGAAGATATGAAGATGCCTCTGATGCACTTAAAAGCAGTTTGGAGATTTGCGAGCGTGTTGGGGAAGAAGAGGCGGGAGAATTTTTAGAAGAAGTGAAGCGCAGCATAAGCAGAGTGGAGAGGATGAAGGATCTGGAAGGTGAGAAAGCGAGGGAGGCGAGGGCATATCAGGAAGCCGTGTGGTTGATAGCAGATATAATGGAATTTGCAGGGAAGAGGATGGAAAGGGAAATAAAGAAAGCGCAGGAGGAATACGTGGAAGAAAAGGAGATGAAGGAAATCGTATTGGAGGACTCTTTCGATTTTATGCACTGGTTTTTGTTCTGCCGGAAACTGCCGAATGAAAAAGTCCCGGGGATGGTGTATGCAGAAGAGGAATGTCTCGACGAAGTGATAAAGGAGAGGTTAAAGGGGCTTGGAAGTCCGGTGGAAGGTACTTTTGAAATTGTTGACATTGACCACGCCTCCTTCAAGTTCGTGGTGAAGAATATAATAACTGATGATGAGTACGAGTTGATGGGAAATTTCCCGGAGATTAGAAAGCAGCAGACTTTCTCCGGCTGTATCTACCCGTGGAGCGATTTCTATCTTACAGGAGGCGCTTTGGCAACGCATGAAGAGGAGTACAGCGAGAGCTTAAAGAAGCTTGCTGAGGAGCTTAAAAGTGGAAAACTGTTAGAGGAGGCGAAGAAAGAGCTAAAAAATGGGCATGATGCGTTTGTTCGCTATTTTGGCATGGAAGAACTGATATTTAAATCAAAGAAGGAATGTGAAAAGACATTTAACAAGTTCTGGAGATGGTTTTGGTTTGAATATGTATCTGCGACTGAAGAGGGAGGAAAGACAGCAGCAGAGATATACGAGGAGAAGTATGGAGAGAAACCAAAGCCTGAAAGGACAAAATTACCACGTTCATTCGCGGGTGCAGGAGATATTGGTGCGGTAACTTATCCTGAGTATGGTATTTGTTTTGTGCGACATTATGGTTTTTTGAAAAGAGTTTTTGAAACGGGTGCGGAAGATGAGATAGAGGGGGGTAAGGAGAAGCTGAAAGGAATTTTATTAAACGAAGAGCCGTTTATTTTAAATAAATTGATGAAAGATAAAGAGAGAAATACGGTAAAAATAATAAATAGTGTTTTTGATGCGGGTCTTGGCACGGATGCGGGTGAAGAGGAAATAAGTAGTTTTATGGGAGAGCGGAGAGAGGATTGGAATGTGGTATAAGAGGCTGTCCAACAATTCAAAATTATAAGCCCCAGCCTTCCCACACCCGATTAAAATCGGGTGCATCCCTGTTGTTTCATTTCCTCCTTCTCAAAAGATATGCCACAGTTTGGGATATGATTTATTTTACGTATATATTTAGTTTGCCGTTCTCCTTTTTAACCTTTAGGTCTTGAGTTCTGCCATTGTTGATTTTTAGAGTTGCTTTCTCCTTTTCCTCATCAATCGTTATTTCAGCCCAATTTTCATCTTTAAAAATTTTGATGGTTTTACCGTCATCGGTTTTGTGGATTTCTGCATTTTTTGCCCACCAACCAATATAGGGACAATCACTGAGAAAATTTAGGAGTCTATTATTGTCTCCTGGAACATCATTCCAGCTAAATAAATAACCCGGATTTATACACCCTTTTTTATCCTTATTCCTGCACCAACCCACCCTCTCGGTTGTTCTATAGTAATCCCAATAATCTGTGTAAACAACGTCATGACAACGAACAAAGTAAAAATAAAAGCCGAGTAAAGCGTGTGCCATCAAAAACAGCATAATCCATATAGACTTGTGAAAGAAAAGCATATATATCGCATACAGTATGAATATTAAGAGTACGCTTTGAAGTATTTTATCTCTCGTACTTGTCGGATTGAAAAGTACATCATTTTCTTCGTAGCTCACCCCACAAAGTGGTAGTGTTTGCTTTTCTAACACCCTCGCATTTTTCCCCGGTTTAATTTCTAACCTTTTGGCCCAATCATCTTGAGGCACTTCTCCTCATTCCTCCATTAAGTCACCATACCCCATACTTAAGTATGGGGCCTGTACTTAACCCCTCTCTCAAATACGAAACTCAGCGACTTACTACCTTTCTGTATTTATCATAGAATATAAAACGATATTCGTTTTTTCCGATGTTTCATTTTTGTGATGTCCTGAAAAGCTTCTCATAAAGCGTTATGTACCCGGTTTTGTGCGTCTTTTCCTCCACCTCTATCCGCTATAAAAGAGTGTTTGATGCTTGAGATTTGGAATTTTTTTCGTTTCGA
The DNA here is from genome assembly GCA_034660015.1 of Methanobacteriota archaeon. Classification (GTDB taxonomy): domain Archaea; phylum Halobacteriota; class Syntropharchaeia; order Alkanophagales; family Methanospirareceae; genus QEXZ01. Next base: position 46,334 of record JAYEII010000030.1, read on the forward strand.
AAATTAAAGAAACGGCTTTTTTCTACTCCTTTTGCATCTCTTTCATCTTTGCATTTTATCCCTCGACATCCTGCGTTGTCATCACAATTTGTTTTTCTTTTAGCACAGGTTTTCTTTTTGTTAAAAAGAAAAAGTGTTTTCACTCCACCTTAACTTTTTCCTTCTTCCCCTTCTCTTCCTTACCTTCGAGCTCTCCCTTATACTTCTCCAGGAGCTCTATCTCCTTCTCGACGACTTTATTTATCGCTTTCAACGCGCTTATTCT
>JAYEII010000031.1:0-2301 GCA_034660015.1 Methanobacteriota archaeon
TTTCTCATCCATTGGATGTGAAAAAAATATAAAAATGTGATTGTTTAAGATTGAAAGTTATATGCTCTCGGCGTGTTAGCATCGCCAACTTTGGTTTTGTGCTGTCTTTAAGTTTACGGGAATGGTCCTGGCAGGTATAATTTGTCTCCTCGGTACAATTATAGTGGGATGGAACTCAGAATCTATTATCTATCTCTTCTTGTGGGTTTACTTCGTTTTATACGTTGCTCTGAGTCATTTTGCTGTACTAAATGAAGAAAAGCAAAATATAGAGAGATTCGGTCAGGAGTATGTGGATTATATGAACAAAATACCAAGATATATATGAATACCAAAATCCGTGGAAAAGTGATAAATCATGTCCCCTCGTTCGCATATCGCCTAACAACGAATAAAAGGCTACGCAGGACTTCAGATACGCTCGGGACGTTATATAAAATTCCGAACCTCGCCGTTGAGAAAGAAAAATCACCCGGAGTATTTTTAAACCTCTCTCTTCCCAACCTCAAAAGCATGCATATTGACCTCCAGAAACTTCGCGGGTACCGACTCACGGAGCGACTCGATTAGTGCCTTTTCTCGTAGTGGCATATATTTAGAGAGAGCACCCAACATCACGACGTTCATCGCCTGTGGATTGCCCGCATTAGCTGCCAGCTTTGTCGCATCGAGTGTTTTGACATCACGGCATATTCTTCGTAGCGGCGCAAGAATCTCGTCTAATGGTGGATACTTCGCCCGACCTGTGGTCACCGTGCTCGGGAGTACCGGATTAGTGTTTACAAGTGCGACACCATCTTTGGACACGTAATGGGCATACCGCAGAGCTTCAGCAGGCTCGAGAGCTAACAATATATCTGCACCACCGACAGGCACCAGTGGACCGAACTTACAGCCCAACCGGATATGGGTTATCACGCTACCACCACGCTGAGCCATTCCATGCGTCTCCGCAGCCCTTACAGGCGAACCCTCCTTCACTGCCGCCTTGCCAATTATATTCGAGAGCAGAATCACACCCTGACCACCAACGCCAGCCACAACGATGTCGCAGCACTCCGCTGTCTTCATTTGACGTTGACCACCTCCTCGATAGCTTCGCTGGGACATATCTGGGCACAGACGCCGCATCCCGTGCAGAGCGCGTTAATTCGAGCACGGTCCTCGTGGAATTCAATTGCAGGGCAGCCGAAGTCTACACATTCACCACATCCGACACAGTTATCATTAACTCTGAATGGTTTTCGTCTTACGCCTGCCCTTATAGCGTTGGTTATACACGCCTGCTTCGCTATAACCACTGATAGCCCCTGGCACTCCTTTGCCTTTCTGAACGTCTTGAGTGTCGCATTGAGGTCGTATGGGTCTACGGTCTCGACAAAATCTGCTCCCAGTGCGTTGGCAAGCGCTTCAATTGACACTGCTTTTGTCTTATCGCCGGTTGCCGTGATGCCTGTCCCGGGATGAGGCTGATGCCCGGTCATCGCAGTGGTCAAATTATCCAGTATTGTAACGGTTATTTTTGCATTATTGTAAACGGCGTTGAGCAATCCAGACATACCGTTATGCAGAAAAGTCGAGTCACCAATGCTACAACATATATCTCTGTCTTCGCCACCAAACCGGATTCCGCTGGCGAGGTTTATGCTGGCGCCCATACAGAGGCATGTATCTACGGTTCCCATGTCCACCGCCAGCGTGTAACACCCGATATCACTGGGGAATATCGCGTCCGCCCCGAAGACCTGTTTCATTGCATAGTACGCTGCTCGGTGGCTACAGCCCGGGCATAGTGCAGGTGGTCGAGGTGGCAGGATTTCATCTGCTTCTGTCAATGATTGCGCTTCTTCCATCGTGAGTGTGAGTCCGAGCATATCAGCAATGGCATTTCGGGCGATAAGAGAATCCAGTTCGCCATCCCGCGGGATATGCCCGGTATTTTTACCTAAAATTTCCAGTTCTGGATTATGCTCTCTCGCTGCTCTTTCCACGTATTCTTCCAGCACTGGCTCCAGTTCCTCGATTATCAGCACCTTGCTGACGTGCTTGATGAACTCGGCACATAAATCGTCGGGTGGTGGGAATGTGCCAATCCGCAGAATGGAAACATCCGATTCCAACCGTTCTATCGCTTCCTCGGCATAGAGCCCTGAAATCCCTGAGGCAATGACCCCTGTATCGCCCTTCAACACAAGTAAATGTTGATTCCATGGTGATTTTTTTAGAGTTGTCTTAATCGCATTCTGTTTATCAAGAAGTACGGAATGGCGTTGTCGGGCGTGTGCCGGAAGGGCAACCCAC
>JAYEII010000031.1:2401-11191 GCA_034660015.1 Methanobacteriota archaeon
TTTTAAATGATATTGAGTAACTAAAATGGCTCTTGATTCGCTATTGCGTGACTACGTGGATAATTGCGTATTGGTAAGGAAGATTGCGAAATTTCTCGCTGCCGTAGGTATCTCGCCGAATTTATTGTCTGTTGCCTCGCTCGTTTTTGCTGTGCTTGCGGGTTTGTTTTTCTTCTTCGCGGGTAACGCCCCCCACCTGCCATTCAATCCTATTCTGCTGCTTGCAGGCGTTTTTGTCTGTTTGAGTGCATTTTTAGATTGTATAGACGGCGTTTTAGCACGTGAAATAGGGAATGCAAGCAAAAAGGGCGATTTCCTCGACCATGTGCTCGACCGATATTCGGACGTGTTCATTATCGTGGGCATTATCCTCGGCAGCTATGTGCATCCAAGATGGGAAATCGGTGTAATCGCAATTATTGGCGTTTTGCTTTCTTCTTATATGGGTACACAGGCGCAGGCAGTGGGGCTGAGCAGGGTATATGGCGGTTTGATTGGCAGAGCAGACCGCCTTCTGATAATAATAGTAGCAACTTTACTCAACCTGATTTATCCCTACTCTATCCCTGCATCGGGATTACTAAGCTTCTCTTTCCTTGGCTGGACAATGGTTATCTTTGCCGTTCTCTGTAACGTCACTGCGTTACAAAGGTTCTTTTACGCATGGAAAAGAATTTAACCACAAGATTACACAGATTTACACGGATTTTTTCTTTGTATATAAAGTATAACTTCTACCTATTTAGGACGCAGATTTACGCAGATTTACGCAGAAAACTATTTCCTCAAATTATCAAATGCCTTACGTTCAACTTTCCGTTTAGTGCCAAATTAAGTTCTTTCATCATTGCATTCTCATAAACCTTTTCCAGAAAACCATAATCCCGTTTATTATAAACACGATAGAAGATTCTAATAATCTCCTCCGTCTATTAAACCTTATATTTAAATCCAGATTATCTGCATTCATCTGCGTCCAATTATCAAAAATTGTTCTTTCTTTCCGAAATGACTACTGTCAAACTACCAAGCTAAGCATTCTCTTGTGGATTTCAGGCTCTAAAGCAGCAATAAGCGAGATATTCTGCGTCTTTTCTACTCCCTCTCTGAGCTTATTTCCTTTTGCATCCGTCAGGACCCCTCCTGCCTCGTTCAGGATTAGAGCTGCACCTGCTATGTCATAACCGCTTATTAAACCACGCACGTCTATCGCCGCATCCATTACGCCTTCCGCAACCAGGCATATCTCCATCGCAATACTGCCCAGCACACGAATCACCACATTTTTATTCCGCTTTTGAAATTCTATGAGCCCCTCAGGTATTGAATCCGCGCCGTAAGTGTAGATAGAGAAGACCTGTTTTGTCTTGCCTTTCACCTTACGTGGGAGTTTCTTACCATCCACAAATGCGTGCCCACCCTTCACTGCGTAGTATGTCCGCCCCTGAATAGTTGTAACAACGCTTGCTTGAATGTCGTCAAAGGTGAGGTGCTCTACCTTCGGTAAATAAGCGATAGAAGAGCAGAAGAACGGTATGCCAAGAATGGCATTTGTGGAGCCATCTATAGGGTCAAAAATAAGCGTGAATTTCGGCTCGTTACCCTTTGGAAATATGTGGTCTCCTAATTCTTCTGATATTATCCTCGCACACAGCCCACGGGAACTCAATGCTTTCTCCAGTGCTCTCTCTGCGAACATGTCTATCTTCCTCGTTACGTCCCTTGCCCTCGTCGCTATTACCTCTCCATAGTCCGCGTTTTCCGAGATATATGTTCTTATGGACTCTCTTAGCTCAGACGAAATCTCCAACAGTTCGTTTATTTCCATTTTATCTTTGTACATAAAGTATAACTGCCTCCTATTTAAGACACGGATTAACACGGATTTACGCGGATTTATTTACGTTGAACATTGTTAATTTTTATCATCTGTGTTAATCTGCGTTAATCTGTGTCAACGATTTATTTCATTGTAAAAGTGATAGCGATTTTATCCATTCACCTTTTGCCTCTCTTGTGGTGCCTACAACCAATCTTGTCTCGTGTTTTGTGCGCTCCATTACTCCACGAGCTTCTATGAGTTCTCCCTCTGATGCTTGCCCTGTGTACGTATGAGTAAAGCATAGAACCTTGCTTATCTCGGGATGTTCAATTTCATATATCGCAGGGCTATCAAAGGAGAAAGGGGCGTTTTTTACTTCTGCCGTTATCCTGGCATAACCCATTCTTTCTCCCTTTTCGTAATCCCTCCTATCTAATTTCCTTATTTCAGCCCAATCCCGGACGTATAAAAGGTCAAAATATGTGCCGTCTATTACACCTCTGTTTTTCTTCCTTTTTTCCTGCGCCACGAAATCATCATAACTCAGTTCAGGATTTCTTTTATTGTAAATCTGCTTCCACACATCTTGTTCTATCTCGGTGAGAAGGCCCTCCTTTGTCGCATCCGCGATAATCTGTCTCGCAAGGTTGAAGTTCTTCTGCCCGTAAACGACAAAATCGAGGTCGGATTGTTGATTGTTAAGACCACATAAAAACGAGCCCGTGATGCCTATTCTATCTTTTGGCATCGCCTTCCCAAGAAGTTCATAAATATTCCGTACGCCCCCTTCACGCTCGGCAATCCGTGGAAGTCTCTCCTCAGGTCGCAGGATTTCAGTTATGTCCTTTTTTGGCACCTCATGCACGTCTTTTACATATTCAGGCCGATGCGTTCTCAGGAATGCATAAGATTCGTGAAAATCCAGTTTCCTGTATCTCCCATTCTCCGAGACACGGTCGCCGCTTTCATCGGGAATATATCGCAAGAGGCATTTTACATCTCCCTCTCCTAAGTCATAGCTGACCACCGAAAAAATCCATGCCTGCGATGTTGTCACAAAGTCCCGTATTCGTATCCTTGTTGTCATAAACAAACCTTTTCTTAAAATGAAGTATATTGATTCTTTTAAAAGGGTGAAAGATCAGATTAAGGTAACTATTCTGAGAGAAAGAGGGGGAAAGACGACCTGCACTAAATTCACAGTTTTTTCTCTTTTAGTCAAGGTTTTCTCTTTAGAGAAAAAGTTGTAAATGACCGAAAAAAAAGTAGGCATTGCCGATACCACGTTTGCACGATATGATATGGGCGGGGCGGCAATAGATGAGCTAAGGAAAAACGCATCGCTGAAGATAGAGCGGTACACCGTCCCGGGTATGAAAGACTTACCCGTGGCATCGAAGAAGCTGATAGAGGAGAAAGGCTGCGACATAGTAATGGCATTTGCTATGCCCGGGCCAGAGGTTATAGACAAACAATGCGCACACGAAGCCTCACTCGGAATTATAGCTGCCCAGGTACTCACCTCACGGCACATAATCGAGGTCTTTGTACACGAAGATGAAGTAGAGCATGATAAAGAACTGGCATTGCTCGCGGACCGCCGTGCGCGCGAACATGCACAAAACGTGCTGAAACTGCTTTTCAAACCGCAAGAGCTGGAACGTGAAGCAGGAATGGGTAAACGCGAAGGGTTTGAAGATGCGGGTCCGCTAAGATAAGTTATAATATACTTGAGATATTTATTCAGATAACCACAAGATTACACAGATTTCCACGAGAGAAAGGATAATATTCCCCTATCTCAGCACATTACTAATTACTTTACCACGTGTTAATCCCCTTTCTTGCCGTATATAAAGTGTAACTTCCTTCTATTTAAGACACTGATTTACACGGATTTACGCGGACTTATTTAAGTTTAACATTGTTGATTTTTAGCATCTGTGTTAATCTGCGTTAATCTGTGTCTATAATTTATTTTTTCTTGTGTTAATCTTGTGAAATCTCGTGGTTTTTTACATCTGCTATACAAATTATGATTGAGCAGATACAATCTCCTTTATCTTCTCCTCGCCTTCTTTCGGACCGCGCATAATTAACAAATCGCCTTTCTTTATCACCGCATCCCCTGCTGGATTATATACCCATTTGCCGTCTTTTCTACGAATTGCCAGTATGAACATTCCTGCTTGAGTCTCTATATTCAACTCCTTCAGCGTCTTCCTGTATATGTCCTTATTTTTAGCATCCAGTTTCAATATCACCTCATCGGATTCTTTTATAGAAGCCGAGAAAACCGGGTGCAACTGAATATCGCGAAGCACCACGTCGGCAATCTCATACGCCGCATCGGATATTATTTCAGAAGAAATAGCAACGTGCAGTAAGCCGCGGAGTTCATCAAAATTACTCCTGTTCGTTATCCCTCGCGCCGCCTCCATCACCAAAATCTCCAGCTCATCCTTCATCCCGTCCATAGACTCTTCCAAATCGCCTACTTCCTCCGCTATTTCCTTGCTGTCAAACATGACTGCGGAATAAGAAAGACCGACTGTCAACTCCGACATGTTTTTCATATCTGCGATGAGGTCCGCTATTTCTTCTGTTATCCTTTTCCTCTTTATGCCTTCCCCTCTTGCGACCTCCTTCTCTTTCTTCCCCTTATGTTCCTCCCCGGTTGCTATTTTGCAGAAAATTGGGATTCCTTCGGTAGGACCAGAAGAGATAATCAAGTCGCCTTCCTTTAACCGCTCGTTTTCATCAGGCGAATATATCCATTTAACCCCTCTTTTTATTGCCAGTACACTCATTCCCGTCTCAGTCTCGAGCTTTAATTCCTTTAACGTCTTATCTCGTAACTCCGAGGGGGGCTTTATCCTCACGTTTATTACTGCCTCTTCAAAATCCTCACGGTCAAGATAATGGCTTATATCTACCGATTCTGCTATTTTTGCGATGTCTCCCGCGGCATTGGATATCTTCTCTGCCGCAGACGCCATTTGCAGTATCGCAGTGAATTCAATCGCATCTTCGGGGTTCCTCGTGCCCAACATTATCGCTATTCTCAGTTTATACAACAGAGAATGCATCTGCTCCTCTAATTTAAATACCTCTTTCGCTATCTCGGGGTTGCTATACAGAACTGCCGAATAGGCGAGGTCTAACATCGAGCCCGATAGGTCCTTCATATCCACGAGTACATCTTTTACATTAAAAGCTTCTGTTTCCGTCATATGAATTTGCTATATATAAATTATAAAGTTTCTTTGATAAAGCTTTCTTTTTGAATTGTAATGGTGTACTCTTACCCTTAACGAAATGATATTATCCGGCTCGAGCGAGCGCATAACGAGAAAGAAACTTGAGGAACTGAGAAGAAGAATAAAAGAGAAGGGGATGATACTTGTTGCTTTCTCTGGTGGTGTTGACAGCGGTTTTCTGTTGTCGGTTGCTCATGAAGCGCAGGCTGAAAACGTCATGGCGGTAACGATAGACAGTGAACTGTTTTCGAAAAGGGAATTAGAACATGTAAAAGGGTTTTTAAGCCATGAAGGCATCGCTTACAAGATAATACCGGCATATCCGCTGAGAAACGAAGATTTTGCCATGAATCCTTATAACAGGTGCTATTATTGTAAAAAGTTCTTTTCGCAGATACTGAAGGCCGTTGCGGCTGAAGAGGGTATAACAACAATCGCCGAAGGCGTTACACTTTCTGATTTTGACGAATACCGTCCCGGCATTGCCGCATCCGAAGAGGAAGGGATATGGCACCCTATGGCTGAAGTTGGCATAACGAAACCCGAGGTAAGGCAAATGGCGAAAGAGATAGGTTTGCCTTTTTGGGATAAGCCCTCAAATTCTTGTTTGGCGACGAGGATAGAATATGGTGAGCGGATAACGGTAGATAAACTTGAGATGATAGCTGCGGCAGAGAATTTCTTAACGGACACAGGCTTCAGGCAAGTCCGGGTTAGATTGTATCGTGGAGCAATAGCGAGGATAGAGGTAGACAAGCACGAACTAAAACGATTTTTCGATACGGAAACGCGCGATAACATCGTTAAGAGACTGAAAAAGCTCGGATTCAATTACGTCTCTATTGACCTCGAAGGGTACAGAAGTGGAAGCATGGGAGGAAAATAGCAAGCACTAAATTACAAATAAATTCCACTTCCAAAATTTAATATGTTATTCATCTTATATACAACACAAACCTTTTAGCTTCTATATTGGAGATAGGTGAGTGGGTGCATGAAAAGTACAAAAAAGCTCAAACCGATTGCAGCTATTGTTGGTGCAGGTCGGACTAAGTTTGGTGAACTCTGGTACAAGAATCCTGAAGAACTGCTGACCGAAGCAGGGATTAAAGCTATGGAATCGGTTGATTACGGCTTGAGGCGTAAAGACATCCAGGCATGCTATTTCGGCAGTTTTCTTTATCAAGTTACCAATAAGCTTGCGCTCCTGCCCGGGTACATGGCGCGGGAACTGGGTATGAACATTCCCATGAGCAATACGGAAGCAGCTTGCGGCTCCGGGGGTTCAGCACTCTACAATGCATGTCTTGGTATCCGGGCAGGCGAGTACGATGTTGTCCTGGTGGGCGGATTTGAAAAGATGACCGACCGTTCGGAAAAAATCCTTGACGACCTGATGTTTGCAGGCGACTCACACGAATTTGATGCCGGCTACACCTTTGCGGGTCTGTATGCCTCTATGATGGCAAGGTACATCCACGATTACGGTGATGCGGACGGCGGCGTCAAGTGCCGTGAAGCCCTTGCTTTCGTCACGTGTAAAAATCATCATCATGCCATTGGCAACAAGTATGCCCAGTTCAGAAGAGATTTTACGGTAGATGACGTGCTCAAATCACCTTTAGTTGCGGACCCCATTCGCATGTTGCACTGTTCGCCTGTTTCAGACGGTGCAGTAGCGCTTGTGGTCGTCAGCCCCGAGGTGGCGAGGAAATACACAGACACGCCTATCTACGTGGTGGGGAGCCAGCAAGCCACGGATGACGTGTCCATCAGCAGCCGAGAGAGCCTCACGGGAGTCAAAGCGACAAGACTGGCAACGGAGGAGGTTTTGAAAAGAACGAGCATGACGATGCGAGATATTCAGATTGCTGAGGTTCACGACTGTTTCACGATAGAGGAAACTTTCTTTCTGGAAGATTCGGGATTCTGCAAGAAAGGAGAAGGCTGGAAGATTATTCACGACAGTTACGAATCATTTAAAGGGTCAAAGCACATCCCTTATGTGAATGGAGATAAAGAAATGGTGGTCAATCCCGGCGGTGGTTTGAAAGCTGACGGGCACCCGGTAGGCGCTACCGGTGTCAGACAGGTCTACGAATGTTTCAAACAACTGAGAACAGAAGCAGGGGGAAATCAAGTAGATAAGGAAGGGCTTAATGTGGCTTTATCACATAACATAGGCGGCACGGGCGGAATCGCCACGGTTCATATTTTGATGAAGGAGTTATAATTACAAATGAGCGAGCCGATAACAAGGAGGAGAATACTCATTGATTATAGAATCCGAGCAGCGAAATGCCTCGGATGTGGTCGAGTTTACTTCCCGCCAAAGTCATTCTGCGATATAGAAGGAAGGAAAAGCAGGATGCGTGAGGTAGACCACTTCTACGAGCATGGAACGCTCCTATCGGGCAACGTCATCCGGGGACCCACAAAAAAGTTCGCGTATCTAAAATCTTTCCTATCCGGGATAATTCATTTTCAAAACGATAACCTGAAAGTCCCGGGCAGAATAACGGATTATGTCCCTCCACCGGAAGAGATTGATGTCACAGAATTCATTGGCAAAGCGGTGGTGCCGCGATTCAGAAAAATCTACACGGACGGAGCAAGTGGTCTTATTTACTATTCAAGCTTGAACTTCTCTTTTGAAGACGATTACTATCCATTTCAGGAATGCCCGCCAGCATCACCATCATCTTCTTCAAAAAGAGGGGACAAAGGCAAACCCGGAATCGTTGGATACGGCGTTTACCTTCCTAAGTTCAGGATAAAGAACGAACCTCCGGGAGCACAGGGCGTATTAGAAAGGACTTTACCCTTTGCTGATGAGGACACTACTACTTTTGCCGTGGAGGCGGGCAAGAGAGCGCTCATCCACAGTGCTATTGACGGGGCGAGGGTGAAGAAGTGTTTTATCGGCTCTGAATCAGCACCCTATGCGGTCAATCCGTCTATGTCCACCGTTTCTCAGGTGCTCGAGTTAGGCGAGAAATACGAGGGCGGGTTCTTCTCTGGTGGTGTTGACGCGCAGTTTGCCTGTAAGGCAGCGACGGATTTGTTCATAGATGCTGCTGCCTTAGTTGCATATCCCACGTTCGGCGGCGAATACGTCATGGTCATAGGCGCCGACAACTCGCAAGCTGCGGCTGGCGACCCGCTGGACTACACCGTCGGTGCAGGTGGCACGGCTTTCATCTTCGGTAATCGAAAGGAGGAAGTCATCGCAACCTTAGACTGCTATGTTCCTTACACCTCGGACACACCCGATTTCTATCGGCGTGATGGAGCGAAATACCCACAACACGGTGGCCGATTCACGGGAATCCCTGCCTACTTCAAACATGTAGGGACAGCTATGCGAGCTGCGTTGAAGCTAAGCGGTCTTGCCCCGGGGGACATTCAATATGTTGCCAACCACGCACCAAATGCTAAATTCCCGTACCAGGTAGCGAAAGACGAAGGTTTTAGTAGAGAGCAGATTGAACCGGGTCTGGTGGTGAAATACATAGGCAATATATATTCGGGTTCGTGTCCCACTGCTTTAGCCGCTGTTCTGGATATAGCCAAACCGGGTGATAAGATTCTTATGACGAGTTACGGTTCAGGGGCGGGAAGCGATGCTTATGTCTTCACCGTTACCGACGAAATAGAACGCAGGCGAGAAAAGTTAATCACCGTGAAGGAGCAGATTGAAAACCCGCA
>JAYEII010000031.1:11291-13317 GCA_034660015.1 Methanobacteriota archaeon
GATTTGCCCTTGCGTGGCTATGTACGCACGAGAAGCGAGATACCGGTTGGAAGTGGATTGAAGAGCAGCAGCGCAGCGGCAAATGCGACTGTGGTTGCTACGCTGGATGCGATAGGTGAAGAAGCGAATGCGCTGGATGCGATAAGAATAGGTGTAGATGCTGCTCTGGATGTTGGCGTGTCAATAACAGGGGCTTTTGACGATGCCTGTGCTTCTCTGCTCGGCGGGTTTGTAATCACCGACAACAAAAACCGGGAGTTGATAAAGAGGGAAGAGAAGGATTCTGAAGTTCTCATTCTTGTTCCGCGTGAAAAAGCGTTTAGTGCCGATACGGATGTAAAAAGGTCGAGATTGATCGCGCCCTGGGTGAATATTGCGTATGAATTAGCGTTAGAGGAGCGGTTTGAAGATGCGATGACGTTAAATGGTTTTTTGTATTGTGCGGCATTGAATTTTGATCCGGAGCCAATGTTGAAGGCATTGGAATGTGGAGTGCAGGGCGTGAGCTTATCAGGGACGGGACCTTCTTTTGTTGCTCTGGTGGATGATGAAAAAGGAGTGAGATTACGTGAGGTGTGGAGTGAATTGGGGATTGAAGGGAGGATAATAAGGTCAAGGGTGAACAATCAGCCGGCGTTGTAAGGTGAAGGGGATGTCAAAGAGAAAGAATCCTGAGCGAGAAGATACTAATCAAACAATCTATATAGATTCATGCTTTGTGGATGCTTATCTCTGGGGCGATAAAGATACAAGGCGCTATGCTAAGAGAATATTTTATAAAATTAAGAAAATAATTTCGTCTAATCCGAATATTAAAGCCATTATACCTTTCGTTTCACTTGGTGAAATTGTCAATACTCTGATACAAAAAGGAAAGAAGGACAAAAACGAAAAAATGTTCAAACTTATTGAAGATTTAGAAGCCGATACACCTCCACCGAATAAAACTGTCATAAAGATTGCGTTTGATATTCTCAAGAAGGATAAATGGTTTGACCCCACAGATGCAATTATTGCTGCTCATGCTCTTTGTGATAAATATTCTACTCGTTTATTTACTACAGATATCAACATGCAAACTTCAAAGGTGCTGAGCGAGCTTGAAGAAGACTTAAGGAAAACCGAGGAAAGGAAACGCGAACTGAAGATTTCCGACAGGTTTTAATTTCTCAAGAGACCCGCTTTTTCCAGTTCTTCAAAAATACCTTCGATAAAACGCTTTCCCACATGCGATTTAATATCGCTTGTTCTTTTGATAGCAAATGTTTTTAAATCTTTGCACGGCTCTGTATATCTTTCTCGCCAATTCCTGTTGCTTTCCCATATAAAATGAATAGTAGAGGCAATTTCCAGCCATCTGTGATCCTTCCCTCTTACCAGTTTTGCAAATTTGTCGAACTTAATTGCAGGGATTGATGAATCTGCCCACTCACCCCTATCTTTTAGTTGATAGTAGTCTTCAGCCAAATCCGGAGAGTAAGGTCCCCTCAAGTAAAGGTTATACTTGTAGTCAAGGTCAAAGCCAAAAAATCCGGCTAAATAGACATACTTTTGCATTCTAAGTCTGCTTATAAAATCATCGAGGTTAAATTTATGGATAGCGCTTTTTTCTAATATATTTACAAATGCTGCCAGATTTCTAAGCTTTTCTTCTTTAGTTTTCATATTTCTCCCCTTCTCCCTCTTTGTTATATCCCCTGTATATACCCTATATACCTCATATAATATTTATACCTTATACATACATACATCAGTCCATTAATCCACTAATACACATGATAACCTCAGCTTTATTTCAGTCTCAAAACCACTTTCAAAATAATAGCAAATAGACGCAATTTGTGTAGCCTTCCTACAATTCTCCCGGCATTTCAAAAAATTCTCTAAATATTCTTTCACAAAATTCTTTGTTTAGCTTTTTCCCGAAATCAATGTAGTTTCCTATAAATCGCTCATACGCTCCTTTTTGCTTTTTATACTCTTCTTTAATGCGTTCATCAACTTTATCCCGACCTATTATTCTAAT
>JAYEII010000032.1:0-2598 GCA_034660015.1 Methanobacteriota archaeon
TAAGAACGCTATTGCTTACTTTCTTCTTTCGGTATATGCCGGAGTTAGTAAGCACGAACCACGTGTATATCGCGTTACCGCCGTTATATATGGTAAAGAAAGGCAAAGAAACGAGATATGCGTTTTCGGATGACGAGTATGCGAACGTTCTGAAAGAACTAAACGTGGCGGAAGGCGATACGGGCGTGAAAATACAGCACTACAAAGGTCTGGGTGAGATGAATCCAGAGCAATTATGGGTGACTACGATGAATCCTGTTACAAGAGGCATAAAGCGGGTGAATTTAGCGGATGCTGCCGAAGCGGACTGGTTATTCACGGTGCTGATGGGCGAAGAGGTAGCGCCGAGAAGGAAGTTCATACAGGCGCATGCGAAGGAAGTGCTGAATCTGGACGTGTAAATGTTTTTTTTAAAAAAGAAAAATATTTTCCCCTGGTTATTTTCGACAAGAGGAAAAATCGTTCCAATCTTACTTACCTACCTACCTACGCATTCTCGACTAAAATCTTTTCGGTCGATGTTTCTGGTAACATTCCTGACAGTAAACAGGTCGAGAGCCATCTGGTTTAAATGGTACTTGACATTCTTCCCCGCAGTCCGCACAAGTAACCGTGTGCATCTCTCGCGGTGGACGATCAAAACCCTGTCTTCTTCCGCCAACATTTCTTTCGCTCATCATATTATACCTCCTTGCTATTATAGTGGACTCTTATTATTTAAATACCTTCAAAAAGCATTGGAGATATTAATATATTTTCCTTGCCCTTCTTCCATAGCCGCTTCGGATTTTCGAAATCAGGGGTGGTGATTATTATCACCCCTATCATCCCCTGCTTCTGGATTCTCACCCTCCCGCAATGTTTTATACGTCAGCATACTTCAATCACCAATGTAACGGCGTTGTGAATCCGTTGAAATTTGAGAGTGTGGAAGAATGGTGCTTTTTAAAGGAAAATGAACCTTCTCTATCTGTGTAATAAGTCTCTCTCTATCGATAAACTAACTTACCTCTAAATGATAACATATATATCACCTATGAAGATAGAGAAAAGATGCTGCATTCTAGAACCATCATACATCTTCTCAGACTTATCCCTCAGTATGCATGGTCACCCACCTTGGGATAAATATGAGATTTTCAGGTTACTTTCGATTTTTGATCATCTATATGCAGACAAGAGGTGGTTTATGAGCATTGTCAAGACATTTGCTAAGAATGATATTTTTCTCCAAAAGACCTTCGAAAAACTTTTTGATTCCGAGATAATAGTAGATATACCTTTTGAAAAAATTTTGCTTGAATACATAAATAAGGACATTGACTATCGAAATTGTCTTGAGTTTTATAACCCGCGTTTTGGCTCCAGCTTAGAAATGGGCTACTTTCGTAGGGTTCACGAAATTGGGCGAGTTGTTCCTAAAGTTAGATTGTTGCCGCTGGACTCTATTTTCACTCATGTGTCTTATGCAATCGAAAATGATTTTTACATCATTTTTGATCGGTGGCTTACTGACACATCTATTTGCATTACACAGAAAATAGGAGAAGAACAAACTAACTTCATTAAAAATCGGTTGAAGTATTCGGATACTGCGAGAACTCTCTTATTGCAGCACATTCCTAGTTTTCAGATAAACGAAGATAATCTAGATAGATATCTCAATGTTGTGGATTCCCCTGCTAAGTCAAGTCTACGAAATAGAATAGACCGTTGGTGTAGTGCCTTTGGTGGTTATGAGTTAAAGGAGAACGAGCGTAAAGCAATTTTTGATGATGTCGTAAATTACGAAAGGCAACTCATGGAAATCAAAAATCTCTTCTCAGAGTTATCATTTGGTTCTGATGTTTTGATGGACTTTGCCTCACTAATTTTTGGTGCTCCAGTCTCCGCTCTGAAATCGTTAATGACGAAGCTATTAGAGAACAAAAGGATAAAAGAAAAAAATCTCGACTGGTTGGTATACCTCCAATTTTTAAAAGTATTCCAAACAAGATCAGAGCAGCCTATTAAATGTAAAGTGTGCAATTTATCGGTTGCTGAAATTGAAAACATGCCCAATGAAAAAGTAGAATCTTTTTTTAATGAAATGTGCACCGGACATACAATCCTTTATTTAAATTTAAGAAAATTAACATCTACCACTGGGAAAGCGCTATTGATGTTGATTAAGGAAAAAGAAAGCGACCCTGCATGGCGTCTATGGGCGCCACTAGGTCATTAATGCATATCAACCAAGAAATAAAAAATTACTGAATCTCTAAGCGAGTTTGAACCAAATCGATTGTTAAAAAGCATAGCTATCCCTACTTTTTCAATCTTCTTCCTTATAGCTTCGCCCCATCCACTGCTTCTATAGCCGCTTCGGGTTTAAGGTTCGGCGTTTTTTAATAAAAAGGAGGGAATAAGAGGCTGAAGTTTGGGCAAATACCACTATTGTGAGAACGCGAAGGTTCTGGAGCGGTAACAAAGTAGGGGTTATTTTCCACATAAATGTAGGACATTTTAACACACCACTTTTTAGATTATGTTTAACAATATATAGCATTTTTGATTATAAACTCCGTTGATTTGACCTCTTTCAAAGACCCATCATCC
>JAYEII010000033.1:0-13191 GCA_034660015.1 Methanobacteriota archaeon
TCTTAGCTATTTTATCTGTTGAAATCTCCTTTGCTCGTTCTTCTCCCTCACAATGACAGTAGATGCAATTCAAGTTACACCGATTCGTGATAGAGAACCTCAGACTCCTTATTTCTCTACCGTAAACGTCTATTAATCGCTGTTTTTTGTTTTTCATCGGGTTTAAATATACATATACAATAAAAATAGTAAAATATGATAATGTAATTGAAAGAACAATAAAATATGAAATTCGACATTGAAAGAGAGGGATCTTATAGTTTTGATTTTGTGAAGGATAATATGGACAACATATTAGCCTGCATCGCACGCCGAGATGAAAAATTCGAACTTAATTATAATGAAAGGAAAAGATTCTATCAGAATTTATTCAATTCAAATGGTTTAATGACAGGCAATGTAAAGCCGATAGGAGGCGATATACGGACACGCAGGGAGATAAGGAAAAAGGGTACTTACTGGCAATATGAATTAAGTGATTTTTGGGAGGGCTTTGCTGAGTTTATACTCCAAAAGGACTTTATATTTTTACAAACTGAAGTTGTATGGGAAACTTTATGTGACTTGATGAAAAAAATTGGATTAGAAATTTATTTCTTATACGAAGAGATTGACAAATTTTATTCTGATTGTTCTTATAAGACATGCAACATTTTACTCGATATACTCAAACGAAAATATGAATTTGAAAATAGACCAAGTGAATATATCAAATCCTGTACTCCAGTTGCTCCAATCGAAGTTATAGAAAAAAATGGAGTAAAATATTATAGATTAACTTTTTCTGAGATTACATTTTATATCCCTAAAGATGAAATAGATCAAACTGAAGTTGTGATAAAATTAAATCGATATATAAAGACAATGCGTTTTCAGAGATTTTTTAGACGCTTAGAACGTTTGTTGCTGACGCCTGATGAGCAAAATGAATATACTAAGAGGTGTTCCGCGATAGAAGAATATAGAGAAGCGAAAATCAAAGAAATCAAGAACACTCCAGGATATATAAAAGCAAGAAAACAATATATGGAAGCGAAAATCAAAGCAGCCGAGAAGATTGTTAATTCATATAAAGTCGTGTTCACAAAGAATGATGTTATACGGACATCTGAGGAATCGCAATTATTAAGGGACTGTCTTGTGGATGAATCGATATTTGCTTTAGATTCGTTCGGAATTACAAAACCAACTGCATCTTTTTCTTTCCCTAAGACCTTTTATTTTATCGAAGTAAAAAGTATTAGTAAGAAATTTGGTACTGTGTACTTAAGTCCTCGCCAAAAAAGATTTATAGAGGAAGCTAAAGGTAAATTAGATATATTAATTTTGCACATCAAAGTAGAACCTCATGAAGTAACAGTTAGATACCTCTTGCCCCAATAAGAATGATTAGAAAAAAAGCGCTATGCTAAGATGAATTATACACTGGCTCGCTGTTAAAAAGAAGGTAGAATATATACGAAACAACCACTTTAATGCCGGTAATAGCGTTTAAATGAACCAACCGCGTAAAATTGAGGGGGATATATCATAAATTTCCAATAATCTGAAAGGAGAATCCTAAGCAAAGAAAGATTGTTCCTATTAAACCCAGACCTCTTTTTGTGCTGATGATATTAGCCCAATATTCCAAAAAACTTAACAAGCCGTAGCTTATTATAAAGCTAATCCTCCATTTATATAGAGCCAATATATATTTTAATGGAAGTTCAGTCGTTTTAATTTTAAATATGCGTTTTATTGCATATATTATTAGAACTCTAAAACCAACAGGAAGGATTTTAGATTGTTCTAAATCAATTCTTTTTTGAAGTGTCCGGGTATGATTTTTTATTATTTCTAACAGTCCAATCATTTCGGATGCTAACAATATTCCACCCACAAGGTCAAATAATAGTCCAAGAATAATTATTTGGGAGCTTATAAGAAGAGAAATACCCATTGTTTTTTTCGTTTCCAAAATAGGGATGGTCAAGAGTATATATAAACTTTTCGAAAAGTCCCCCTTTAGACAGGCAGATGAAAATTTTTAGCCCTTATCGCCCAGCACCTTCTCCACGAGGAATATGTCTTTATCCCCCCTCCCCGAAAGGTTCACCACAATCAAATTTTCTTTTCGCTCTTTTGCCTTTCTCTTCGCTTCTTCTATTGCATAATGAACCGCATGAGCGGATTCCAGAGCAGGGATTATCCCCTCTTTCCTGGATAGAATCTCAAAAGCTATTAAAGTTTCCTCGTCCGTTGCTGAAACCATCTTTACCCGTCCCGAATCTGCTAAATATGCCAGTTCAGGTCCCACACCGGGATAATCGAGCCCGGGTGCAAAACTGTACGACTGTTTTATTTGACCATGCTCGTCCTGCAATAATTTCGAATACATCCCGTGCAAGACGCCTTCAGTGCCCGCGCAAATAGAAGCCCCGTGCTCACCCGTTTTTAAACCCTTTCCCGCCGCTTCCACGCCAATAAGCTCCACAGCATCGTCATCTAAGAACTCGTAAAATATACCCAGCGCATTACTGCCTCCTCCGACACACGCCACGATGGTGTCCGGCAACCGCCCCTCCGCATCCAGAATCTGCTCTTTTGTCTCTTTACCTATAACTCGCTGAAATTCGCGCACCATCAATGGATACGGATGGGGTCCCACCACGCTGCCTATCAGGTAATAAGTATTCTCGACATTAGTTACCCAGTCCCGCATGGATTCGTTTATCGCATCCTTCAGCGTTTTAGAGCCCGAATCAACCGGGTTCACGCGTGCACCCAGGAGTTCCATCCTGAACACGTTCAGTTTCTGCCGCTCTATGTCTTCTGTGCCCATGTACACTTCGCATTCAAGCCCCAAGACTGCAGCAGCCATCGCACTTGCTACGCCATGCTGTCCTGCACCGGTTTCTGCAATTATGCGCTTCTTACCCATGTGCTTTGCCAGCAGACACTGCCCTAACGTGTTGTTTAGCTTATGCGCACCGCCGTGCACCAGATCCTCTCGCTTCAGATAAATCTTCGCACCATAACTCTCTGATAGATTCTTCGCAAAGTAAAGAGACGTGGGACGACCTGCATAAGTTCGTAAAAGCCTATTTAACTCTTCTTTAAAACTTTTGTCGCCATAAAAACGGTTAAACGCCTTTTCAAGCTCTTCTAATGCGGACATCAGTACCTCAGGCGCAAACTTTCCACCGTATATCCCGTATTTCCCGTGTTCATCAGGTTTGCTCAACATTTTTTCTCTCGTTTGCTCTATTCAAATTCTCACGTCATAGCCGGAAGTATAAACTTCTATCCCAAATCGTTCAGCGACTGGCTTTGCCCTTGGGTCAACAAAAGGAGATACAACGCCTTTTCTTTCTACTTTTATTTTTTGCTTCTTCTCGTAAAATTCCACCTTTCTTTGAAATGTATGCATTTCCTCTTTACTTATTGATGACTTAATCTCTACAAGTAAAACCGTTTTGTTTTTGATAAGCACATCTAACTCTACCTGTTCCGGATGCCCAAATACATAACCCTCCGGGTCATAATCAAGATATCTTTCGACTTTTAACCCAAGGTCTTGCAGGATTCCTTTTAGTCCCTGTCTAAATGATTCTTCGCTCATTATCCCCCACCTTGCACCAAGTCCACCAATAGCGGATTCTAATCTCTTTTCATGCTCATCCATTTTTTTCATCAGTTCTTCGATCGTTTTGGAGTGCCCCTCAAGTATTCTCGAATGCTCCTCTTGTCGCTTTGACATTTCTTCAAGTCTCTTTGAGTGCCCCTCAAGTATTCTCGAATGCTCCTCTTGCCGCTTTGATAATTCCTCAAGTCTCTTTGAATATCCTTCAAGTATTCTCGAATGCTCCTCAAACCTTGTGTTGAAATCCTCTCTCAGGTCCCTTATCGCATCAAGCACTTGCTTTAGTTCTTCCTTTCTTACGAATACCTCTGCTATAATACCCATTAACTGATGCCTGAATGCAGGTGACTCCGCCATCAGCCTCGGTAGTTCCTCGATTATAACCCTTTCTATTTCCTCTTTGCGGACTCCGACTCCCCCTTCTTCTGCCATTGCCAGTTTATACAATTAAACTAATTATATGCTTATCCTATTTTGTCAAATAAAAAGGTTATTGCCTGTTCACCTGTTTTGCGGTATTTACAAAATTTTTCACTTTCCACGCATCCTTCTTTCTCACTTCGCGCTCCACACCACTGGACACGTCCACGGCATAAGGCTTCACTTGTTCTATTGCTCTGGCGACATTATCGGGATTCAGTCCACCGGCAAGTATCACCGGCTTTTTCACACGCTCCACAATTTCTTCGCTTATGCTCCAATCGTGTTGTTTCCCGGTTCCGCCTATTTCCCCTGTTCTTCCTGATATAGCTGCAGTATCCAGCAATATCGCATCCACAACGTCTTCATACGCTAAAGCGTTCTCCAGGCACTTTTCTCTATCTCCGCTCACACCAATCTTTTTTATTATTCTTGTGCTGCTTTCTGTACACGCACGTAAATCTGCAACGTGTTCCACTGACTCCTCACCATGAAGCTGTATGCAATCCGCGCCTGTGTCCTCGATTGACTTTATTTTATCGTGCGCAGCTCCGATTGGGACGTTGTCCAACGTGACAACCACGACTTTTGACATAAAAACAGGCAACGCATCAAGTATCGCCCTCGCATCTTCTAAATCTATATACCTTCTCGTATCAGCGACGTTTATCACGCCGATAGCATCTGCACCTGCTTCTGCAGCTATTAGGGCATCCTCAACATTCGTATTGCCGCAGATTTTTACTTTTGTAGTTGTGTTTTGGCTCATTTGGTTTTTATTTCTTTGCTCAAACTTTCTTATAAGCCCTTACAGGGCTTGCGGGGTCGTGGGGCGGAGCCCCACCTAAAGAAAGGTTTATCTTCTCCTCAATCACCCTGTCAGAATCTATCATCGCTCTTTCTGTCTCCGTATCCCCAAAATGCTTTTTCGCTTCCCGTATCTCCTCCATAAACGCTTCCACTTCACCCACAGATACCAGCTCATACAACCTATTTGCAACCGCCAAAAATGATTCGTGTATCTCACCCATCTCAAAATTCGTCTGTATCATCGCATATAAATGCGGGTCTTGATGCAGAAGTCTGCCCACGAAATCCATCAATATCTCGTACATCGGACTCATGAGCTTCCTTGACTTTTCAACGTCAAAATCAAGTTCTTTCAACGTGATACCAAAAGCGAGCAGGATAAAATGTGTCAATCCCTGTATAACAGACATTGTTTCGTCATGCTCCTCTGCGGTCAACACTTCTATTTTCGCACCGTTTCGCCTGAACATCGTGTCTACTTCTTTATATAAACGACCAAATTTTCGCGACGGCACAAAAACGATAGTTTGACCTCGCATACTTTTTGCCGTGGGACCGAACAAAGGATGAGTGCCAAGAATTTCGACGTTCTCGGTTGTAAATTTTTGCATCATCTCTACCGGCATTTTTTTTACTGACGTTATGTCCATCAGCAGCGAATCCTCATGCATCTTCGGTCCTATACGCTCTATTACACGTCCCGTTATGTCTATGGACACCGAGACGAGCAATACGTCCGTATCCACAATCTCTTCATTTCCCGCCGCTTCACCTTCCGTAACGTTTAGAATGTCCGTATTCAAGAATTCCACGCCTATTTGGTTTGCAATCGCCTCCGTTTCGGGGCTTTTGTCTACTATCCGCACCTCAACGCCGTTTTCCTTGAAAAACTCGGCGAACCATCTTCCCATTCCCCCTGCTCCGCCTATTATCGTGACTTTCATCGGAATCACTCTCTTTTTGATAAAAGTTTAATGTCTCTTATATTCTATTATCTTTTCTGGTTATCGTTCTACTTTTTAAAAGATTTAAGTACTTGTATAGCCGAAATAGAAAAACCACGAGATTTCACAAGATGGACACAAGAAAATTAACTTTCTCGTGGAAATCCGTGTAATCTTGTGGTTAATAATTTTCGGATCAAAAGGGAAGAAAGAAGAAATGAAAAACAATTGCGTCGTTACCTTCTCTAAAAATGTTTTTATCCCGGTGACGAACGTATGCAGGAATGCATGCGACTACTGCGTGTTCCGAGCTCGCAGCTCAGGGGATGCGTATTTAATAAGCATGAACGATTTTTTAGCTCTCGTAAAAGCCCGAGGAGCAGCAACAGAAGCTCTTTTCACCGCTGGCGAGAAGCCTGAACTCGCGAATCTTTCTTCTTACTTCAAAAAAGAGATTCTCGACTCAGGTTATTCCTCTCTTGTTGAATACACGCGAGAGCTGTGCAAACTTGCGATAACGCATGGATTGCTTCCACACTGTAATCTTGGCGTGCTAAGTCGTGAAGAGCTAACCGAGCTGCGAGACCTGAATGCTTCAATGGGCTTGATGCTTGAAACCACCGCAGCAGAACTCGAAGCGCACAGGAACTCACCGGGAAAAATCCCGGCAGAGCGATTGAAAATGATAGAGGAAGCGGGAAAACTTGAAATACCTTTTACTACCGGCTTGTTGATAGGGATAGGAGAAAACCCACAAGATCGCATTCGCTCCTTGCAGGCTATAAAATCGCTGCACAGAAAATACGGGCATATACAGGAAGTCATTATTCAGCCTTTCATTCCTAAGCCGCTCACGCCGATGTGGAACGAGAGCCCGCCGAGTTTTGCAGAACTAAAGGAAGTTGTCCGTGCAGCGCGAGAGATATTGCCTGATGAAATAGCGATACAGGTTCCACCAAATTTGACTGCCCCTGAGGTACTAATAGAACTGGGAGCATCAGACCTAGGAGGAATATCGGAAAAAACCATTGATTATATAAACCCCGAATCACCGTGGCCAGAGGAGGAAGACATGAGGAGAATGGTTGCCCCAAATTTTGAATTAAGAGAAAGATTGCCGATATATCCCCGATATATCGAAAAGGGATGGTATAGCGAGGAGCTAAAACCGTTGATAGAGAAATATGCGGATGAAGATGGCTTGAGGAGGAAGGAGTCTAGAAGTGGTTTAGCGGTTTAGCGGCTTAGATAACCGAAAAAGCAAACCGCTAAAAAAAATTTCGAAAATTATTAACCACAAGATTACACAACACTTTTTCTTTTTTATAAAAAGAAAACCTGTGCTAAAAGAAAAACAAATAATTTTTTTCTTTCTTAGCACAGGTTCTTTCTTTGGAAAAGAAAGAAAGTGTTGTGTTAATCTCGTGAAATCTCGTGGTTTATTAATTACAATTTATTACTGGAATGACTATATCCACCCAGCTCAAATTCCATACCGTCGTGTGCTGCTATCACATCTACACCCGTCTCTTCGCTTAGCCGTTTTGCTATTTCCCACGGTTTGTTTCTAAGCATGGTCATACCGAAATGCGTGAGGATTACGACCTTTGGCTTGGGTTTCCTTGTTTCTATAATCGTTCTCGCATCGTTCACACACAGATGGTTCACTCCTTCTCGCCTCTCATACATCGCCACGTTCATCACGAGCACTTCTCCGTCGTAATAATTCGCTAAACCATCGAAATAGAGCGTATCCACGAGAAAAGAGACTTTTGTCCTTTTTTTCCCCCTTTCTTTTATGTTCAATCCATACGTTTCCACGCCATGCACGTGCCTTTTAGGCGTGTTTATCTCGATTTGACCGATTGAGTAGTTGCCTCCTTCGGTCATCACTTCTACCCTATCAAGAAGATGTTTATAATAGTTCAAAATAACCGCATCTCCTTCATCTGACAGGGCATCGTTTGGGCACAGGAGCACGCCTCGTGGTTTGAAACCTCCTTCGGTCATCGCTTCTATCATCACGTTCACGTCATTAGAGTGGTCTAAATGTTTATGGGTTAAGATAATCGCATGCAGCTTAGCGGGGTTGAGTTTCGGCTTGCAGGATGCGAATCGTACCAGCGTGCCCGGACCCGGGTCTATAAGGACATTTGTGCCTTTTAAGCTAAGAACAGTACCCGCAGATGAACGAAACTGCGTTATCATTACGAATCTCGCACCCGCAGTCCCCAGAAATTTTATTCTGTCCTTTCCTCTTGCTGGCATTTCGATACCAATCCCTATTAAAAGTATTGTTGCTTGTTATTTTTAATATGATATGTTTCAATAAAGAGGGATAACAAATCTAAGGTGCTAATTAGCTCGAAAAAAACGAATATCTTTTATATCTTACGGTTGGAATATTGAATAGGATGGAAACTATTCGCACGGGTGTTTATATCTGCCATTGTGGTGTGAATATAGCAGCGACGGTAGATGTTAAAGCAGTGGCGGAGTTTGCGGAAGGGCTACCCTGCGTAGTCATTGCACGAGATTACCAGTATATGTGCTCAGACCCGGGTCAGGAATTGATAAAAAGCGATATAAAGGAGTATGGATTGACCCGCGTGGTTGTTGCCTCCTGCTCGCCGAGGATGCACGAGCCCACATTTAGAAATGCATGTGCCGATGCGGGCTTGAATCCATACTGTTTTGAGATGGCAAATATACGAGAGCAATGCGCCTGGGTTCACCTTAAAGGAGCAACAGAGAAGGCGAAAGATTTAGTTGCTTCGGCAGTAGCTAAGGCGGCATTGCTAGAACCTTTAGAGAGGAAGAAAGTAGGCGTTATACCAAGAGCGCTGGTGATAGGAGGAGGAATAGCAGGAATCTATGCAGCTCTTGAGATTGCGGACAAGGGATTTGAGACGTATTTAGTAGAGAAAGAGCCTTCGATCGGTGGGCACATGGCTCAACTCGACAAAACGTTCCCGACTTTAGATTGCTCGGCTTGCATTCTCACGCCGAAGATGGTGGAAGTAGAAAGGCACAAGAATGTCCAGTTGTTCACGTATTCCGAGGTGAAGGAAGTAAATGGATATATAGGGAACTATGAGGTGAAGATAAGGAAAAAACCCCGATACGTGGATGAGCATAAATGCACCGGATGTGGGGAATGTGCAAATGCATGTCTGCTTCATGGGAGAATCCCCAACGAATTTGACGCGGGATTGGGGAAAAGAGGTGCGATATATGTGCCTTTCCCTCAAGCCGTTCCTCTGGCTTATACCGTAGATGCAGAACGTTGTATATACCTAACAAAAGGGAAATGTGGTAAATATCCCGCGTGTAAAGAAGCGTGTCCTGCAGATGCGATTGATTTCGAGCAGTGCGAGGAAGAGATAGAAATAGAAGTAGGGACGATTGTGGTTGCAACGGGATACGAATTGCTCGACCCTGCGGAAAGACCGGCGTATGGCTATAAGTACGATGAGGTTCTGACCGGATTGGAATTTGAACGGCTTTCAGTCGCTTCGGGTCCTACTGGTGGGCAGATTATAATTAACGGCAAGGAGCCAAAAGAAGTGGTTTTCATCTCTTGTGTTGGTTCTCGTTCTCGCAAGGAAGGTGAATGTGAATATTGCTCTCGGGTGTGCTGCATGTACATAGCGAAACAGGCACATCTGGTACGTGATAAAATACCGGATGCGAGGGTCAGGATAATATACAATGATATGAGGGCGTATGGAAAAGGATTTGAAGAGTTTTATAATCGTGTGAAAAAGGAGGGGGAGGAGTACATAAGAAAGGAGCTCGAAGACGAAGTGGAGGTGATAAAACGGAGCGAAGAGGATGATAAAGTGATAGTAAGGACGGTAAGCGGGAGGATAGAAATAGAAGCGGATTTGGTAGTCCTGGCGAATGCAATCGTGCCAAGAAAAGACGCAGGAGAACTCGCTAAAATATTGAAGATATCGAGAAGTGGGGATGGATTCTTCTTAGAGGCGCATCTCAAGCTCCGTCCTCTTGATACCTTCACAGATGGTATTTTCATCGCGGGATGCTGCCAGTCACCAAAGGATATTCCCGATAGCGTTGCACAGGCAGTTGGTGCGGCAATTAAAGCTTCGATACCTTTGATGAGGGGTGAAGTGGAGGTAGAGCCGCTTGTAGCGAGTATAAATGAGGATGTTTGCGTGGGCTGCGGAACGTGTGAAGCGGTATGCCCTTTTGATGCTCTTTCTCTTGAAGAGGGTGTGATGCGTGTGAATGAAGTGGTATGCAAAGGTTGTGGTTCTTGCGGGTCTGCATGTCCGTCTGGAGCAATTTCAATGGCACACTTCAAGGATGAGCAGATATATGCACAGATAGATGGTTTGTTAAGTTAAGAGTTAGGGGGCGTTAAAAGGGTGTTAAAAGGGAGGAGCAAGGGATTTGAAGGACTAAATGTGGAGATAATCGAGAAGAATCTATGTTCCTACTGTGGAGCTTGCGTTTCCTTCTGTGAGCATCTCGAACTTGGACCCGATGCACCGGTATTAAAAGAAGACTGTTCACTCGATAAAGAGGGAGTGCTGAAGTGCAGCGAGAATGGGACTTGCTATGATGTATGCCCGATGACGGAAACAGATATAGAAGGTTTGGAGAAAATGTTTTTGGATTCTAAGGGCATAAGCGACGAGCATTTGGGCATCTACAAGAAGTTAATTGCGGGTAAAACTGCAATAGAAGGACAGGATGGTGGAATGGTTACTTCTATGCTGGTCGCAGGCGTGGAAAAAGAGCTATTTGATTGCGTTATCGTAGCAGAAAGGGTGGATGGTTACAATGCGGTTCCAAAGATAACAGCGGATGTAGAGACGATAAAAAAAGCAAAGGGCACGAAATATTTGCAATGCCCCATGGTATCAAAGATAGGAGAAGCGGTAAAAAGTGGGAAAAGAAAAATTGCGATTGTCGGGACACCTTGCGAGATAAGAGCAGTTCGGAAAATACAGTCTGTTTTGCTAAAAGAAGTCCCGCAGATAGAAATCACCTCCATTGGGCTTTTCTGTTTTGAGAGTTTTTACCATGATAAGTTCGTAAGCAAGACGAGGGAGTTATTTGGAATTGACCTTTCCTCAACGAGTAAAATACAGATAGCAAAAGGGGAATATGAGGTTACGGTGAATGGGAATCGTTATAAAACAAAAATAACACATCTGGAAGAGATGGTAAGGGACAGCTGTCGGTATTGCGATGATGTTACAGCGAGGCTTGCTGATGTTTCTGTCGGGTCGATAGGCAGCGCAGAGGGGTATAGCACGGTAATCGTCAGGTCTGGGAGGGGGGAGCAGCTTCTGGATTTGATTGAGTTCGCCAGAGCAGAGGTCAATAGAGAGGAAATCAGAAAGATAGTGCGGTTTAAAAAGGAGAAGGTCAAGGATAGAATATGAAAATCGGGGTTTATGTGTGCCATTGTGGAACGAACATCGCAGCTACGGTGGATGTGAAGGAGGTGACGGAGTTTGCAAAGAATCAACCCGATGTCACTATTGCAAGAGATTACATTTATATGTGCTCTGATCCCGGTCAAGAGCTGATAAAAAAAGACATTTCGGATGCAAATCTGGACCGTGTTGTCGTTGCTTCTTGCTCACCGAGAATGCACGAAGTTACTTTTCGAAAAACGTGCGAGGAAGCGGGCTTGAATGTGTATTGCATGGAAATGGCAAACATAAGGGAGCATTGCAGTTGGGTTCACTCTGATAAGAAAAAAGCAACAGAGAAGGCAAAGGAGCTGGTTGCGAGTGCAATTGCAAAAGCATCCTTATTACAGCCTTTGGAGCCAATGCGTGTGGGAGTGACACCTTCTGTACTGGTAATAGGCGGGGGTATAGCGGGGATTCAAAGCGCACAGGATATTGCAGATGCCGGTTTCCAGGTGTATTTAGTAGAACGGGAGCCTTCTATCGGGGGGCACATGGCACAACTTGATAAGACTTTTCCAACTTTGGATTGTTCTGCCTGCGTGCTCACACCGAAGATGGTGGATGTAGCTCGCCATAAAAATATCGAGCTCATTACTTATGCGGAGGTGGAGACCGTAGAGGGCTACATAGGGAATTTTAAGGTAGGGGTGAGGAAAAAAGCGAGGTATGTGGATGAAGAAAAATGCACGGGGTGTGGAGATTGTGCGAAAGTATGCCCAATGACTATTTCAAATGAGTTTGATATGGATTTAGGAGCGAGAAAAGCGGCTTATGTTCCTTTTCCACAGGCTGTTCCTTTAGCCTATACGCTTGAGCGGGACAAATGTATGGGATGTGGTCTGTGCGAAGTAGTATGTGAGGCTGGAGCGATAAATTTTGAAGAGAGGGATGAGGAAATCGAGTTAGAGGTGGGAGCGATAATAGCAGCAACGGGCTATGACTTATTCGACCCCTCTCTGGAGCCTAATTACGGATATGAATATGACGAGGTAATAACAGGCTTGGAATTCGAGCGGCTTTGTAACGCTTCGGGTCCGACATTAGGTAAGATAGAGATAAATGGAAAAGAGCCAAAAGAAGTGGTTTTCATAAGCTGCGTGGGGTCGAGAGAGGGTAGCGTGGAAAGTGGAAGGATGCAAGATATGGGATACAGGATGCAGGATGCAGGATGCAGGATGCAGGATTCTCAAACCTCAAAAGGGAACGAATACTGCTCGCGTGTGTGCTGCATGTATATAGCTAAACAGGCACATTTGGTGCGGGAGCATATACCGGATGCGAATGCGACCGTGTTCTATACGGACGTAAGAGCTTTCGGTAAAGGCTTTGAGGAATTCTACTGGCGAGTGAAAGAGGAGGGCGTGAATTACATAAGAAGGGAGCTAACAGACGATATAAACGTGGAGAAGGACGAGAATGGGAAATTGAGGGTGAAAACGGTAAGTGAAGGACGACAGATAGAGAAGGAAGCAGACCTCGTTGTGCTTGCAACCGGGATTATCCCACAAAAAGATGCCCTTGATACCGCAAGGAAGTTGAAGATAATGCAAAGCGGGGATAAATTCTTCCTGGAAGCGCATCCCAAACTCCGTCCTGTTGATACGTTTACCGATGGTATTTTCATTGCGGGATGTTGTCAATCGCCGAAAGACATACCTGATACGGTGGCGCAGGCATCGGCAGCGGCTTCGCGTGTTTGTAGCATCTTATCTAAGGAGTACGTAGAGGTGGAGCCGATAACCGCAGAAGTGGACGAAAAGCTCTGCACGGGTTGCGGCATTTGCGAATTGGTATGCCCTTACGGGGCAGTAGAAGTGGTAGATACGGAAGAAGGAAGAAGAGCACGAGTTACAGGCGTAAAATGCAAGGGTTGTGGCACCTGTGGGTCGAGCTGCATAAAAAAGGCGATTAAAATGCACCACTTCACCGATGAGCAATT
>JAYEII010000034.1:0-12719 GCA_034660015.1 Methanobacteriota archaeon
TAGGCAGTATCGGAGAAAATGTAGGGGTGTTCGGCTGTGTTACATCGTAACAGTGGATTAAAATAGAAACAGAGGTGATGATGGGAGGTTTAACTGATACAGGAAACTACCCTGGATTTTAGAGAAGTGTAAGTGCTTTGAATTTAGCGTTTTGGATTTATAAGTCCCTGAGGCATTGAGTAAATATCGAATATGCATCCACTCGCTTATGAACGCTTGAAAAGGGTATTGAAGGATAAGAAGCTTGTAGGACCAGACGAGACGTGTGAATATTATCCCTGTCATTTTCGCGGTCAGGATTGCACGTGGTGTTTCGGTCCCTTTTATCCCTGTGAAGACGAACAAACAGGAGGGGAATGGGTGCTCAAAAAGGATGGAGGGCGTATTTGGAGTTGCTCATATTGTTTCTGGATACACAACTCGGAAGTTGCAAAGGAACTGTGGAGGGCGTTCAGGAGATTTGAAATAGCCCGTGTTGAAGACATTGAAGAAAGAAAAGAAGACATGAAAAAAATATTTTCGCTTTTAAAAGAGAAATACCCGCCAAGCACGGAAAAATAAAAACTCTGCGTACTCTGTGTTCTCCGCGGTGATAAATCACCATATTTTTAGACAGTGCCGTTTTACCGTTCCCTTCCTTTTAGCAACACCTCTTTCACTTCCGCTACAGGAACCCTAATCTGTTTCATCGTGTCCCTTTCCCTTATCGTTACCGTATCGTCTTCCAGCGTGTCGTAATCTATGGTGACACAATAAGGCGTGCCTATCTCGTCCTGACGCCGATACCGCCTGCCAATGCTGCCCGAATCGTCATATTCAACGAATATCGCTTCATTCCTCAAGTCCTGGAACACTTCTTTTGCTTTACGCTTCAACTCATCCCGATTGAGCAATGGGAACACCGCCGCTCTTATCGGTGCCATTTCCTTCTTAAACCTCAGCACTTTTCTTTTCTCTTTCCCCACCTGCTCCTCGTAAAACGAACTTTCCAGTAACGCATAGATTATCCGGTCTATTCCATAAGAGGGTTCAATCACGTGCGGTATAATCTTCGCTTTTGCCTTTGCCTTCTCCGCTTCACCTTCGGCTTGCACTTGAGATTGGGTTTGGGGATACACACCCATATCGGTATTTGAATATGATGCGTGTGACGAAAGGTCATAATCCCCCCTATCCGCCACACCTACAATCTCCATCCAGCTATATCTATCGCTAAAGAATTCCGCATCCCAGCAATCTCGTGCATAATGCGCCATCTCTTCCGGCTCATGCTGTCGGAACCTCAGTTTATCCCGTGGAATTCCTAGCCCCACCAAAAATTCGTCCACCTTTGCCATATGATACCCTAAATACTCATTCGCGATTGTTCCGCTCCTGACTGCTTCTTCCACGGTCTTTTCCTTCTCCTCCTGGGCTTGCGCTCCTTCACCTGGAACTAACCTCAGCTTTCTTTCCTTTACCTCTTCAAACCGCGGATGTTTGTTTTTCTCCTTGGGGTCTACAAAAACCTCCGCTTCTGCTATTGTGAATTCACGCAGTCGAATAAGGCTCTGTCTTGGTGAAATCTCGTTTCTGTATGCTTTCCCTATCTGAATTACACCAAAAGGCAGTTTATCGCGATTGAACCTCAGCAATCGCGGGAAATTGAGAAAAGTCCCCTGCGCTGTCTCAGGTCGCAGATAACCTTCGCTTTTGTCCAGCACCTTTCCCCCCCTTTCTCCTTTTGGCACGCCTATTCTCGTCTGGAACATCAGATTAAACTCGCCTGCCGCTTCAAGCTCTCCACCACATTCAGGGCAGGACTTATTTATATCTATACCCTCATCCACACGAAAGAAGGTCTTGCAGTGCTTGCACACCACTGTCCTGTCCGTAAAACTTTCTAAGTGCCCGGATGCTTCAAATACATCCCTCGGCGCAACGCTTGTCGTCTCTATCTCATAAAAACCCTCTCTCGTATAGAAAGCTATCCACGCCGTTTCCATCCGCCGTTTCAGTAATGCACCCAGAGGAGCGTAGTCATAGAAGCCCGCAACACCCCCGTATATCTCAAAAGCTAGCCATAGGAATCCCCTTCTACGTGCAAGCTCTGCTATTTCGTCCCTTCTCCCCACCTTAATATCTGCACTCACCATTTCTCACTTTGCATTGTGTGTACTACTCTACTCAACCCGCACATCCTCCTTTATCTTCTCCCACTGCCTATTTCCATCTCTGAGTTCCGCGCTCCCTAACAGCGCTAATTCTATCGCTTTTGCTATGTGTTCCCTTTGCTTATCCGTTAAAAAAACCAGCGATTCGTTATAAGAATCCACAAAATATCTGAGCCCATTTACAAGGTGCTCATGCATCTCTTTAAACCGCTGCGGTGCCTTAATGTACTCAGCCTCACTGAGTCCGCTCTTTGCGGCGCTTCCACACCTTTTCATCTCTTCTTCATATTTGGGCTCTGCGATTTTCTCCCAGAAGAAGTCATGCATGGTCACCACGCCGTCTATAACTGAAGTTATTTCTCCCAGTAAATCGGAACAACTCATTAAATAAAATTTCTCATCCTCGTTTATTCTATACCGCGTTCTTCGCTGTTTGAAAAGCCCACCAAAAACAGTCATTTGTAGCTGCCCTCCATCCCCCCTCTATTCCAGAACCTTAAGAAGGTCCCTATCGAGTAGCATGCCGGTCAATTTACCTCTTGTAGAGATAACAGGAAGCTGGTCGAACTTGTTTTCGCTCATTTTTCCTGCACATTCGTTCACTTCACAATTACGAGTCGCTGTAACCACTTCCTTCACCATCACGTCTTTCACACGCCTATCCGGTAATTTCATCTTTGATACGCCGTAGTACAGTTTCATCGTATCTCTCATCCCTTCCCATGTCCATGCATCTTCATCCGCGCCTAAAGAGAGGTCTGAATGTTCTGTTTCATCCTCTATCACCGCAGCGTTTATCAAATCCCTATCTGTCATCAGTCCAACAAGTTCGAATTCCGAATTCAGAACAGGAGCGGCCTTTACCCTCCCAAGCTCCATTATTCTGCCTGCAACTGATAAAGGCATCTCATCCCATATTGCTATGGTCTTTTCCCCCACGTAATTGTCTATGGGCGCCTTATAGCTCCCCTTCGCTATTTGCCTGACGATGTCCGCAACGGTAATTATCCCAACAAGCTTCTCGCCCTCCACCACGGGCAAACGGCGAAAGCTATGGGAGAGAATAATCCGCGCAGCCTCTGCAATGGTAGCTTCTGGGCTGATAGTAACAGGATTTCTACTCATCAGCAGCGCTATTTGCCGCTCATTGGGATTTTTCAGCAAATCCTGTCTTGTAACTACACCTTCTACTTTCCCTCCTTTAACAACGGGAACCCCGGAGATGTATCTTTCCTTGCATATCTCCATTATCACTTCTCTCGTTCCCGGCACGGTCACATAAGCGACATTCTCCACCATTATGTCCCTTATTCTCGTTTGCTCGTTTTGTTTCTCCTTATTTTGCGCCATATCTCACTATTCTGCCCTATCCTTATTCTGCGTTCTCCATTATTTTGTACACGTTGTCATGCAGCCTTACTCGATCTTTCATCTTTAGCCCTATTGACTGCCCTACCGTAGCGAGTTCGACTTTTTCGTTCTCTATCTCCATTGATTCTATGACCTGTTCGAACGATGTCGTAGCTCCTTCTACTTTTATCCTATCCCCTTCCTCTACATCACCACTCAGCTCCACCACTGCAACGCCTATCTTCGAGAAATAATGCGTGATTTTTCCTACTAACTTTTTTTCAACCATTTTATTTCTCCCTTTTTGGTTATACACCACCATAGCGCCTTATTTCATATCTATCTTGTATTTCCCTTCGTAGTGTAAGAAGGGCATTTCCTTACCCGGCTCAACCTTCCCTTTCCCCTTCAACGCCTCTGGTATTTCTATTTCAATCGTTGAATAGTCGCCCAGGTCCATAATTTGCGCCATGTCCCCGGAAATTGAAAGCACTTGACCACTCCTTCGCTCTATCACCGGCACATATAGCTTCGCAGTAACCGGCTGAACCGCCGTTCTTTTTTGCGAATCGAATACGCCAATCCCTTCTATCCTCGCTTTCGCCGCCCCGTGCTTTCCCGGCTTTGAAGTCGTTATGTTAACTATTGTGCAGGGCTCCTCGTCTATAAGCACGTATCTCCCCTCTTTTAATGTCCTCGCCTCGGTCAGCTCCTTCATTTTTTATCGTACCTCCGCTTTTATTCTCACGCTTAGTCTATTACACTTACTTCTTATACCTCATCTTCTTCCTTCTTTTCTTCAGCTTGTGCTTCCGCATCTTTGCTAATTTTCTCTTCTTTCCGCAGGGAATTTAAATCACCACCTTTTTCATTTCTCGCTGTTTTGATTTACTACTTATTCTCTTTTGATGTTTTGATACATAAAATATAAATAACCTTATTATGGTAAAAGAAAGATAAAGATGCAAGGGAGGAAAACGAGATGGGGCGGATAGATAAAGCACCAGGTTGGATACTGAAATACAAGGAAAGGGTAGATAAAAGGGCAATAACGGTAGAGGATATACTGAAAGCTGAGAACAAGGTAAGGGTAACGCCCATAAAGTTATCAACGGTGACGAGAGCGGTAAACTCGTTGGGCTATCCCGTTGCTGAATTACGAAGTGGTGAACCGATAGATTTAACAGCAGGCGTGAAAAAGGAGAAGCAGGGTGAAAAGATAAAAGAAGTCAGAATCGGACCAGACTGGTTGCAGAAATACCGCGACAGGATAGAAAATCGGACGATAACCGTAGAAGACATTCTGGAGGAGGAGAATAAGATAAGACCAGAGCGAATAAAAATATCAACGGTGACGAGAGCGATAAACTCGATGGGGTATCTAATTACTGAATTGCGAAGGAGAAAAGAGGGAAAACCGGAAAAGGCAAAAGCAGAGGAGGGGGGAATAGAAAAGGTTGTTTATACTTCCAGCATTGGTAAAATATCAAAAGAGACGGAGAAGCGATTTGCAGATATTAAGAAGAGCTGGGAGGAACATCTGGATAAATCCATGCAGGATGATTATTTCGTAAATATCCTCCTTGCGTTAGCAAAACTACTTGAGCACGGGAAAACACTTGCACCTGCGTAAGTACAAGACTCAAGACTAAAATGAGGGTGCTGGTAGCGGAATACGCAGTAGGTGGTGGGGACAAGGGGAAGAGCGCATCTTTATTGCGAGAAGGGAAAGCGATGCTTACAACGTTACGGGATAGTTTTGAGCGGCTGGGTAATGAAGTTGTTTATCCGATGGCGGAAACGGATTTTGAATCAGCAGTGGACAAACTTTCAAAGAAGAGCGATGCGGGCATCGTTATCGCACCCGATGAGAAGCTATACGAACTTACGAAGATTCTGGAGTCAAATACCGCTAATCTGGGTTGCCCGCCGGAATGCGTAAAAATATGCGCCGATAAGATGCAGACAACAAAAATTCTGGATAATAGCGGAATACCCGTACCGCGGATTGTTCCTGAAGAAGAAATGAGGGACGGTAGAGCACAAAAAGCCGTATATGTAAAGAAGCCGCGATATGGATGTGCATCGGAAAACGTGTTTATACTGAATGGAAAACAAAGTCAGAACGACGCTTCTTTTGTGGATAATCAGGGGTATATTTTAACGGAATTTATAAAAGGGGAGGACGTAAGCAGTAGCGTGGTAGCTGGAGGGCTTTCCGTGTTGCCGCTGACGATAAACAAGCAATTTGTAGTGATGCGAGGAAAAAGGCTGATATACGAGGGAGGGTCGGTTCCGTATTCTGTAGGACGAGAAGCCGAGAAGGCGATACTGGGCATAAGTAAGAGGGCTGTAACCATGCTTCACTGCAAGGGATATGCAGGGATAGATTTCGTATTAGGAGATGATGGCACGCCATACGTCGTGGACGTGAACCCAAGACCCACCACATCCATCGTGGGAACGGCAAAGGTGTTAAATTATGAGCTCGCGGATTTGATATTGAGAGCGAAATTTGGAACTCTGCCGCGGGAAGAGGAACTAAAAACCGAAGGATGTTTTACTTTAAAACTTTCTCAAGAAAACAGAAAATAAATTATAGACACAGATTAACACAGATGATAAGAATCAACACGGTTAAATTAAAATAAATCCGCGTAAATCGGTGTAAATCCGTGTCTTAAATTGAAGGGGGCTATACTTTATATACAATAAAAAAATGAACAAGAGGAGAAAAATCGTGGGAATAGCAAAGGATGCGTTGGATTTTATCCTGGAAGTAAGCAAATCTAATCACCCGCGGGAATTCATTGGCATGCTGTGCGCCGATGCAGATATCATAACCGATGTTTTTTTCCTCCCGGGCACGGTTTCATCAGACGAAAATGCAATTATACGCCTAGATATGATGCCAATGGGTCTTGACTATGTAGGGTCGGTTCATAGTCACCCGCATCCCGTCGCTATGCACCCATCAGAGCAAGATTTATTGATGTTTTCCAAGACGGGAAATTGTCACATCATAACTTTTTATCCTTATGCCGAGGATAATTGGAGATGTTATAATTCAAAAGGAGAAGATATAGAGTTGGAGATAGTAGAGAAGGATTTAGAGGAGTTGAAAGAAGGAGGAGAACTTTTATGGTAAGGGTTTTAGCGACGGGAACATTTGAAATACTGCATCCAGGGCATTTGCTTTATTTAGAGGAAGCGAAGAAACTGGGTGATGAGCTTTTTGTCATCGTTGCGAGAGATGTAAACGTGAAGAAGAGGAAAAGAACGCCAATTATACGGGAAGAGCAGAGGTTGAAGATGATTGCTGCATTGAAAGTGGTAGACAAAGCGATGCTGGGTAGCGAAAATGATATGTATGAACCTTTATATACTATAAAACCAGATGTGATTGCAATAGGATATGACCAGGGTTTCGATGTGGTGATGCTGGAGCGGGAACTCAGGAAGCGAGGCTTCCACTCGAAGGTCGTCCGTATAAAAAGATATGATTCAAATGCTTTTTGTAAAGCAGAGGAGATAATAAAACATATAGTAGAATTGAGGGGAGAAGAAAAATGGAAGAAGAGATAGGGCTGACTCGAATAGGCGTATCATTGCCTTCGAATCTGTTGAACAAGTTTGACGGGATAATACGAGGGAGAGGTTACTCATCGAGGTCGGAAGGGATAAGAGATGCAATCCGAGCCTATATAGTGGAATACGAATGGATGGAGCGTGAGACAGGGGAGGAAATAGGAACCATAACGTATCTCTACGACCACAGCCAGCGGGGATTGGGTGACCAGCTAACCGATGTGCAGCACCATTACCTGAATATGATAAAATCAGCAACGCATATTCATTTAGATGAACAGAATTGCTTTGAGGTAGTAGTGATGAAAGGAGATGCGAAAGGGATAAAGAATTTAGCGGAAGATATAATGAGTTTGAGGGGCGTAAAACACGTGAAACTGACAACGACACATGGGGGAATATAAGAAATGGAAATAGAGATAATGGACCAGTTAAAGAAGGGAACGACCACCGTTGGTTTAATATGCAGAGACGGTGTAGTATTGGCGAGTGAGAAGCGCGCGACAATGGGTTCTTTTATCGCTTCTAAGGCAGCGAGGAAGATATACCAGGTGGATGACCGAATGGGTCTGACCACAGCGGGAATAGTGGGGGATGCACAGACGTTGGTTCGGCTAATATCCGTGGAAGCGAGGCTGTATAAGACAAGGAGACAAGAGCCGATGACGGTAAAAGCAATGACAACGCTGTTGTCCAACGTGCTGAACGGGCAGCGGATGTTCCCGTATCTTGTGCAACTTTTGGTAGGCGGGATAGACAGAAAAGGGGCACATATATATTCAGTAGACCCTTTTGGCGGCAATACGGATGAGCGAGAGATTGCAGCCACCGGCTCGGGTTCGCCTATTGCATACGGCGTGCTTGAGGATAAATATTCAAAGGACATGCCACTGGAAGAAGGAGTAACACTTGCAACACAGGCATTACGCTCCGCAATGAAAAGAGATAGTGCTTCGGGCGAAGAGATAGAGATAGTAACGATAACAAAGGATATGTATAAAGAGACAGGAGAAGAGGCATAAAAAAACAAAGAAAGGTTCTTTTAAAAATTAGGACATATTTTGTTTTTGTGCCTGTACGGGAATTAGCTGGGGGGGGTACAGGTACAGGCATTAATGTTGTATTGAATACAGAAAATAGGAAGGATAAGGGCGAAAGATAAAGTAGCTATTGTGCTAAGATTAAGACCAGAATTGATTAGAAGCAAGAATAAGGATAGAGGCAGGGATATAGACAATGCCAGCAGAAGAAACGCTTTCAGAATTGAAGCGCCGAATAATAGGGTTATTACCGGCTGAGGTAAGCATTAGCGGTGTGGAGTTTGAAGGACCGGAACTTGTAGTATATACGGAAGACACGCAGAAATTCGCTGATGATGGTGCCATAGTGAGGACACTGGCGAGAGAATTAAAGAAAAGGATTTCCGTCAGACCAAATAGTGATATGCTGATGGAGCCTGAAAAAGCGTCCAAGGTGATTTATGACATTACACCTGATGAAGGAGGGATAAAAGACATTTATTTCGATATGGACAAGGAGGAGGCGGTAATAGAGGCGGAAAAGCCGGGGCTGGTAATAGGCACGCATGGAGCGACACTACGAGAAGTGGCAAGGATGATAGGGTGGCGGCCCAATGTTATCAGGGCACCGCCGATACAATCTACAACAATAAAAAGCATAAGGAGATACCTAAGAGAGGAGAGCGAGTTCAGGAAGAACTTTGTAAAAAAAGTAGGGCGGATGATATACCGAGATAAGACAAAAGAAGATGAATGGCTGCGTATAACCGCGTTAGGCGGGTGTCGGGAGGTAGGGAGAAATGCGTTTATGCTTTCTACGCCGGAGACGCGGATTTTAATAGATTGCGGGGTCAGTGTGGGCTCGGAGGGGGTGCCTTATTTATACGTTCCTGAAGCATCACCGATAAGTGATATAGACGCGGTGGTGATAACGCATGCGCATCTAGACCATTCGGGTTTAGTGCCTCTTCTGCTCTTATATGGTTATGACGGTCCGATATACATGACAGAGCCAACGAGGGCCCTTATGGCTCTTCTTCTGCTTGACTATGTAGAAGTGTCAGCAAGAGAGGGGAAGAAAGCCCCCTACAAATCATCATTGATACGAGATGCAATAAGGCACACCATCCCACTGAAATACGGCGACGTAACAGACATATCGCCGGACGTGAAGCTAACTTTTTACAATGCGGGACACATCCTGGGCTCCGCAAGCGCATATTTCAACATAGGCAATGGTCTTTACAACTTCGCATTCACGGGAGACATAAAGTACGAGCGAACGTTTCTCTTTGACCCTGCTTTTAATGGGTTCCCACGGGTTGATGCCATGGTCATGGAGTCTACATATGGCGGTATGAATGACCTGCAACCGTCGAGAAAAGAAGCGGAACACTATTTAAATAAAGAGATAGAGGAAACGATAAAGAAGGGTGGTAAAACGATAATCCCCGCTTTTGCGGTTGGCCGTTCGCAGGAAGTAATGATAGCATTGGAAAGAATGCATTTGGAGGTTCCCGTGTATTTAGATGGTATGATCTGGGAGGCGACTGCAATCCATACTGCATATCCCGAGTACCTCAATCGAAATCTGAAAAATTCGATATTCCAGGGTGAAAATCCGTTCTTATCAGACGTTTTTGTGCCGGTGGACGATGCAGCGAAGAGGAGAGGGATAATAGACGAGAAAGAGCCGTTCATCGTACTTGCTACTGCGGGGATGTTAAATGGAGGTCCTGTGTTAGAATACCTGAAAGGGCTTGCAGGCGACGAAAAGAACAAACTTATCTTTGTTGGTTATCAAGGAGAAGGAACGCTTGGGAGGAGAATACAGAAAGGCTGGAGTGAGATACAGCTTCCAAACGAGGGCAAAATGAAAAACATAAAAATAAACATGGAAACGAGGACAATAGATGGTTTCTCCGGGCATTCCGACCGCAATCAATTGATTGAATACGTAAGAGGGATACGACCACTGCCGTCAAAGATAATGTGTATGCACGGCGAGAGCAGCAAATGTGTGGCATTAGCAAGTGGAATACACAAGAGGTTTAATATCGAGACGGTAGCGCCGATGAATTTAGAGACGTTGAGATTAGTCTAAAAAATGCAAAAGGTCAAATGTAAAAATCAAAAAAATGATTATAGCCACAGATTAACGCAGATTAACACAGATGAAACGAGCAATGCCAATGTCACATTTCACAATTTACCGCAGAGAACGCTGAGTTCGCAGAGAAAATTAGATGCCAGAGTAGGGTTAGTTGTTCAATATTAGTAGCCGCTTTAGCCCGCTAAACCGCCAAACCGCTAAATAAATCCGTGTCTTAAATAGAACTTAGGACGTTATAGTTTATATACAATAAAAAAGGCTAAAATCTTATACAAAAGGGGTAGGGAGAGAAGAAAATGACAACCATAAGGGAAAGAATGGAGCAGATGAGCATAGGGAAGAGCATCAGGATGGAGCGGATAGTGGACCGTAAGAGCGGAAGAAGCGTTATCGTCCCTATGGACCATGGCGTGACTTTGGGTCCCATACGCGGGTTGGTGGACATGCAGCGTGCGGTAAACGCGGTAGCAGAAGGAGGTGCAAATGCGGTACTCGTGCATAAGGGCATTGTAATAGCAGGGCATCGAGGATATGGCAAGGACATAGGGCTGATAATCCACTTATCTGCAAGCACTTCGTTAGGACCCGACCCGTTAAACAAGGTAACCGTAGCAACGGTGGAAGAGGCAATGCGGTTAGGTGCAGATGCGGTGTCAATGCACGTGAACGTGGGTGCAGAGAAGGAGGCGGATATGCTTGTAGAACTGGGAGAGACGGCAATGATATGTGAGGAATGGGGTATTCCTTTTTTAGCGATGATGTATCCACGAGGCGAAAGGGTAAAGAACGAGCATGACGTGGAAGTGGTAAAGCACGTGGCTCGCATAGGTGCGGAACTTGGTGCTGACGTCATAAAAACAAATTATACCGGCGACCCGGAAACGTTCAAGGAAGTTGTGCAGGGCTGTCCAGTGCCGGTGATAATAGCAGGGGGGCCAAAAATGAATACGGATGCAGAAGTGCTGAAGATGGTAGAGGATGCAGTCGCGAGCGGTGCTGCAGGCGTGTCAATAGGCAGAAACGTGTTTCAGCATGATAACCCGGCTAATATGACCATAGCGATAAGCAGAATAGTGCATGAGGGCGTTTCGGCGGAAGAGGCGATGGAAATAGTGAAGTGAGGGAATAGCCAATAGGGAATAGCCACTAGGGGGTAAGGAGAGAGGGGGTTTTTCGAAATGAAAGAAAAGCAAAAGCGAAAAGAGATATGGATAAAAGCGGATGATGAAGCAGGCACGTGGGACGAGAAGAAGTCACGGATTACCGCTGGTTTGGAATCCGGCGTGGACGGAGTGCTTGTTGAGGAAGCAGACATAGGAAAGGTGAATGAGTTAGGGCGCATAAAAATAGCTGCGTTTGCATCTGACGACTTAACAGAAAAAGTAGAAGCAGACGTTGCCGTTTATGGTAAGGGAAGTGAAGGAGATGGAACGAAGTCCATTCCGATGGAAATAGGTGAGTCGAGTGTCTTAGGTGCGTTGAAGAGGGTTTCAGACAGTAAAGTTAATGCAGGTGCGGGGTATGTGGAGATAAGAGGCAAGGAATATGAGCAATTTGCCGTGAACATTGCGGATTACTGTGATTATGTGATTGTGATAGGAAAAGATTGGAAGATAATACCGCTGGAGAATATAATAGCGGAATTGCAAAAGAAGGAAGCGAAGGTGATAGCGGGCGTGCAGAGTGCAGAAGAGGCGAGGACGGCGTTTGAAACGCTTGAATACGGTGCCGATGGCGTTATGCTCGATACTGACGACCCTTCGGAAATAAAAAGAGCGGTGGAGATACGTGACGAGAGCGAAATGGGTAAGATTACTCTTTCTGCAGCGAAAATAACAAACGTGAAAGAACTTGAAATGGGGGATAGGGTATGCGTGGACACCTGCTCATTGATGACCTTAGGGGAAGGAATGCTGGTGGGGTCGCAGTCTTTTGCGTTGTTCTTAGTGCATTCGGAATCCGAGGAGAGCCCTTACGTGGCTGCGAGACCGTTCAGGGTGAATGCAGGTGGCGTGTATGCTTATGTGCTGGTGGGCGAGAAGACGAGATATTTGTCAGAGTTGAAGTCCGGGGATGACGTGCTGATTGTGAATGCAGAAGGAAATGCAAGAAAAGCGGTGGTAGGCAGGGTGAAGATAGAGAAGCGACCGCTTATGCTTGTGGAGGCGGAACTGGAAGTGGAAACAGGTGGCGGGGAGAAGAGGAAGTGCAGTATTATACTTCAGAATGCGGAGACGATAAAGTTGGTGGGTAAGGATAAAAAGAAGCCGATTTCCGTGGTTGATTTGAAAGCGGGTGATGAGGTTCTGGTTCATGTTACGGAGACAGCAAGGCATTTCGGTATTGCGGTGGAGGAGATGGTGATAGAGAAGTAGGGGTTATTTTCCACATAAATGTAGGACATTTTAACACACCACTTTTTAGATTATGTTTAACAATATATAGCATTTTTGATTATAAACTCCGTTGATTTGACCTCTTTCAAAGACCCATCAT
>JAYEII010000035.1:0-12678 GCA_034660015.1 Methanobacteriota archaeon
ATTTAGCGTGAAGAAGCTATTACCACCAAAAAATCCCCTTCCTCCAGCATAACATCCGCCGCGAACTCGAAAACAAACCTTCCCATTTTGTACAACGCTATCACCCTTTCATTCTCCTTCAGCGATATATCTGACAACCTCATTTTCTCGCTCACTTTTATCTGTTTCAGGTCAAACCCTTCAACCGAAGTCGAAGCATCCATAATGAAATTCACAACCACTGGCTCAGTGACCGCATGAGCAAGTAATCTCCCGCTTATCTCCACATAAGATATTATATGGTCAATCCCTGCTCCACGCATCATCTCCACGTGTTCCCGCGCCTCGCACGTCGCAACGATTTTTATACCGGGATTCTGTTTCCGGGTTGAGAGAGCAATCATTATCGTCTCAGAATCGTTCTCCAGAGGTATCATCAGCGTCTTTGCATCTTCGATCCCACATCTATTCAACGTCTCGCTCTTTGTCGGGTCTCCGCTAATATGCGGTATCCCCTGCGCATTCAGCTCTGCTTGATTCAATTCGCTCCCCACCACCAGAAACTCCTCATTTTCATTCCGTAGCTCTTTTATCGCCTCTTCTGCTTTGGTATTCCAGCCCACAATAATGGTATGCTTCTTCATCTTCACCGCCCCTGACCCAAATAATTTTTTTAATGCACTCTTAGTAGAAAAGGATACAAGTTGTTCAATTACATACGCAATAGTTCCTATTCCTCCCAATGCAACCAGCACAAATGTAATCCGTCCACCCATTGTTTTTGGCGTGAAATCACCATAGCCCACGGTTGTAATCGTCACGATTACCCAATAAACGGCGTCCCATATACCTTCTACTCCTTCACTGCCTCTTTCAAAATGGTAAAATGCGATGGAGCCGAATATGAGCACGAAAAGGAGTAGGGATAGAATCCTGAATTTATCTACGTGCCGCCTTAAAGCTCTTATCCTGTTTATCAGCCGTAGTAGTAGCATCTTAATACTCCTTAATTATTACCGGTTTATCAATCGTATTTATAAAATGCGTATTCTCCATATCTTTTAGAAGCCACGGAGGAAGTGCGAAGAGCGAAAAATGTGTCTCTTCGCTGTATGTGTTTGTTTCGATAGCCGCTATAACATCCGCAATCTCATCGTCACTTATTTGCAGTGGGTCATAACGTTTGGATGCGATTGCGAACCCCCATTGCCCGAAACTCGGTATATATTGCGTATACATCCGAACAACCGGAAATCGTGACTGTCGCAGGGTGTTTGCAACGATCACGTATCCGTCAGCACCTAACGCCCAGTCTGCCTGAGTAGCCTGCGTAGCCATTATCCCATCTTCAGCCAGCAAAGAATAAACGTCATTATAGAATTCCAGCGAATAAAAAGTTGCGAGAATATCATTGTTGGGGTCTGGCAGGTCTAAAATAACGAGGTCGAACGTTTTACTGTCCCTAAGCGCTTCTTCTATATATTTCCTTCCGTCCATTGCCACATACTCATATCTATGGTCTTTCCATGAATCGTTGTGTATGCTTACCAAATATTTCTTTGATATTTCTATTACTTCAGGGTCTAAGTCCACGAGTGTTATATTTCCTATTTTATCGTCAGAGAACCTCGTTAATACTTCTAAGACGCCGAGGTCGCCACCGCCAATGATGAGGACATCAAGATTATGTTTATGTGCGTTATTCAGTAATGTAACTGCGGCGGGTAATACCAGCGCCTCCGAATATGGCTCATCATCACTCTCGGATATTTGCACGCGGCCATCAAGGAATAGAACGCGTCCAAGAATATCATGGTCTATTACCGTTATCGCCTGGTATCTGCTCTGTGTTCGCTCAAGGATAACCTGTCCATGATACAAATCCCCAACCGTGGTATATTCCAACTGCTCTGCCTTGTGATAGCCCATGGCAAAGAGCGAGAGAAAAAGAGCCATTATTATAACTATAATAACCGAAAAAATCTTTCGATTTTGTTTACCGCTAAGATGACGTTGAAGGTATGAGGTGTGAGTTGTCATGTGTGAGTAGCCCTGAAACTTAAAACCTGAAACCTCACACCTATTCTGTCTCTCTGTGTTCTCTGCGGGCTCTGCGGTAAACAAGTACCGAAAGAATATCATGAACAGCGCCACACTCACTGCCCCTGTTGTATTCAGGAATCCTCCGGTGTGTACTGTCGCTATTGAGCCAAGTAGAGGAATCATTATGAGCCCGGCAGAAATCGCCCCGAATATCCCTCCTATGGTATCCAGAAAATATGAATATCCGGATACTTCGCCGATTTTTCCCGTTTTGTATTTTGATAATATGTTTATGGCTACCGGAAGTTCGCCACCCATCAATACGGCGGGAACGAGCAAAATGCACGAACCGTAGAATAGCAGAACATGCCATGAAGTGGGGTTGAGATTGATGAACTCGAATGCATAAATTATTCCGTCAGTTAGCATCCATGTATCGCAAAGTGCAAGTCTCCTCGTGGCTGGCACTATAACAAGAGAAATAAGGGCAATAAGCATTTCTAATATGAATAGCAGGAGGAATGGGTTCTTTGTTCTATCCGAGAGTTTGCCGATGACAAGGCTTCCAACAGCGAGACCGCCCATTATCGAAGCTAAAACTATCGAGCCGGAATAAAAAGAAGAGCCGAGAAGTAGTGTAAATTCCCTTAAAAGGACGACTTCGTAGATCATCGCTGCTGCTCCGGTAGAAAGCAGGGTTAT
The DNA here is from genome assembly GCA_034660015.1 of Methanobacteriota archaeon. Classification (GTDB taxonomy): domain Archaea; phylum Halobacteriota; class Syntropharchaeia; order Alkanophagales; family Methanospirareceae; genus QEXZ01. The sequence goes on from JAYEII010000035.1 coordinate 2,725, forward strand.
TGCAATGACAATGAATACGGCGGTATGATGTCTATTTACGCTCATAGTGTTATGTGCATGATGCATATTATTGTTTTAGTGGATGTTATATTTTAAAATATGGATGGAAATTTCCAGGAGGAAGTATTGAAGTTGGTAAAGCAAATACCGAAGGGTAAGCTAATGACTTATGGTGAGATAGCAAGAGAGCTAACGGGCTCTGTTCATGCTGCTCGTGCTGTTGGACAGGCAGTTGCTACAAATCCGTATCCTGTTGTTGTTCCCTGTCATCGTGTCGTTAGAAGCGATGGTGATGTGGGTGGTTATAGCTCAGGCGTGGATAAGAAGATAAGGCTTCTGAGCGCGGAAGGAGTAGAAATTAGAGAAGGAAAAGTGGTGAATCTCCGAGAAACCCTTTTGGACAAAAAAAATATAGACACAGATTAACGCAGATGAACACAGATAAACCAAAAACTACAAAATGGCAATTTATGTATGTATATGAGAGAAAAGAAAAAAGAAAACGAGGACACATTGCGATTCGTGGCTGACCGAATGTTAGGAAAGTTAAGCACCTGGCTTCGTGTCCTTGGACACGATACCATTTACGCTGCGGACATAAAGATTAATAAAGACAAAGAAGACGAGGACAATGCCCTTGTCTCTTTAGCGAAGCAGGAAGCACGAATATTGCTCACCAGGGATAAAAATCTCGTGCTGGGTGCAAGGAAAAAGGGTGTGCAATGCGTTCAAATAAAAACCGATGATGCGATGGAACAGTTAAAGGAGTTGCTTCGGCATAATATCGCCTTAAACCTCGAACCCGCTCCGGTCAGGTGCAGCGAGTGCAATGCGATGATAAGGAAAGTCAAGGAAGGGGAAGAGGAGACACTGAGAGAGAGAAGTTATGTGCCAACGAGCATGATAGGGAAGTGGGATTTCTGGGTTTGTGAACGTTGTGGCAGGATATACTGGGAAGGGAGTCATTGGAGGAATATGCGTGAGAAGTTGAGGCAAAACCTTTTCTTAAAAAGAAAAGCTTTACCAAAAGAATAATGGAAGCTACCGAACAACTGTATCGCATACAGCGAGAAATCGCATCAAAAGCGATAATAGAAGATAAACAGAGCTTAGAAGGTTTAAAACTAATTGCAGGTGCAGACCAGGCTTTCTTTTACGAATCAAAAAACGATACAGAAGCCAAAGATAGACAAGAGAAAATAATATCTGCGGTTGTAGTGCTCGAATACCCATCCATGAGATTTGTCAATTATTCATACTCGGTGCTGCCTGTGGATTTCCCTTATATCCCCGGGCTTCTTTCGTTCAGAGAAGCGCCAGCCATAATAAACGCTTTTCACGCACTTAAAAACACAACCAAGCCCGACCTGTTAGTAATAGATGGTGGTGGAATAAACCATCCAAGGTTTGCGGGATTAGCCACGCATGTGGGTGTTGTTCTTCTGGACGTAGCGACCGTGGGCGTGGCAAAGAACCTTCTGTGTGGCAGTGGTGAAGTGCCGATGACCGAAGGCGACGCGCGTGTGATAAAATACAAAGATAGAGAAATAGGATATTATCTCAAGAGTAAAAAGGGCTGTAGACCCATAATCATAGCGCCAGGGCATAAAATATCGCTACAAAGTTCGCTGCGGCTGATAAGAAATTGCATCCATAAGCATAAGCTACCTGAACCTACGCGAATGGCACATTTGTATGCGAATACGATAAAGAAGGAATTGGGATAGGTGTTAGACGTCCTGTTTGAGGTGTTTCAAGCGGTTTAGAGGCTTAGTTTTTTAGCGGTTTGGTTTTTCTGTTATCTACCGAAACAATAATGCGATCACCGAGCCAATCATTATCAACGCCATTAATATGCCTATTATCGCTCTCTGCCATCTCCCACTACTTTCTCCCTTCTTCCTGCTCGTTCTCTTATTTTTCGCCATCTTTTCTTATTACAATTCAAAGATTAGCATTAAAAAATAAAAAGGAGTATAGTTTTATCTCAGCAACTCTACTCCTACAATTGTTTTTCACTCATTCCAACCTTATCGCCGGAATCCAATTGTTGTATTTCTTGCCGTTTGCATCGGTGAATTCTGTGCAGTTTATCACTCCTCCTGTTACTTCTTTACTATGCGCATGGATTATCTGCGGATAAGAGCCTGTGCGTATGGTGTAGTTGTAAGTAACACTTGCCTGCAAGACGAAAGGCGAGTCAAATGCTATGTAATGATAATCGCCTGCTCCTTGATAGCCGTTCCAGGTGCCATTCGCTATCTCTTCTCTCGTCGTCGCATTATAGAAAGCAACGTATTCTGTATGTCCGCCTGTTCCCGAACATGAGTAAGTGTGTATCTTACATACATTGATGTCATAGTAAGGTGTGATTGTGCCGTCGTGTGTGCCGAAAATGCTTGGGTATGTTCCAGCACCTGTATCAAAGATTGAAATTACTGGAAGTATTTCTACAGTTGCTGTGTCATTGTTTCCGTCACCATCATTTGCTTCAAGCGTATATGTCCCCAAAACAGCGTCAGAAGTGTTAATCGTTGCATTGAATATACCTTGATAAGGAGTTGGCCATTCAACATTTGTTATAACAGGTGGCAACTCTTTGGGTCCTTCAATTGTCCATATTGCAATCGGTGTTCCAGGTTCTCTGTTTGTTTTGCCGGTTATTTTTAATGGCTCTCCAATTGTTACACTTTCAATAGGATCGAATCTGACATAAGGTGTCTCGACCTCGAAAGTAAATGACACAAGTAAATCGTCACTCCCTGCCACATCAATTGTATAATCTTTGAGTATTGCTACGATTTGACTCTGTGTCTTGCCGGCAAAAACAGCAGTCCCTATACCATCTAAATTACCAGCAGAAAGCCAAGTATTCCCATATACACCATCACGTCCTGGTGAAAAGACCATTGTTTTCCAAGTGCCCGTATCTACGCCGTCCATCATTGTTATATCTTCGCTGAACTCGTCATTGGTTACAGAACTCGACATTATCGCAAGTCCATTCAAGACGCCTAAGCCTAGATCCACAGCAGGATATCCCTTAGGACCAACAAGAACTATATCCACCTCATCTGTACCGGTTGCTGTTCCTTCTATTGTGTAATCGTCATCCTCTGCAACTACATTTTGTGGCTGCTCTGCGGTAAGTCCTGGTTCAACTAACACTATCATAGTTGAACCATCCGCATCTATAACATTGTAAGCATCTGGATCCCAACCCCAGATAGGGCAATCAATGTAAGCTTCTATCGTGTACAAACCCTTTGTATATCCCGAGGTATCCCACTTCACTTCAAATTCTTTGTTCAAATCCACTGCTTCATCGTCCTCTACTACCTCATGGTCTTTTATGACTATGTCAACGTAATCACCTGCGCTAACTGTTCCTCTAATTGTGACCCTTTCTCCTATTACTGCACTTGCAGGTATATCAAAAGCTACCGCTGGTTTCACTACTTTTACGTCTACGTCATCGTCATCCTCTGATACAACAACATAGTCAGGAACAAAGTCTGGATAAACTGGGGTGGTTGCATCATACACTTTTATTGTGTAGGTCTTCTCATCTGCACCGATTGTAGCAATTATAACCTTGGCAATATCATCGCTTCCGGTTTTTATCCACGCCGCCAAATTAGGTGTTGCAGTTGCCGGATATGCATCTCCCGCTGTGTCCAATGCTTTAACACCCTCCACCATTTTTATCTCTGGTGGTGCTGTCACATCCACATTGGTGACTATCAGGTAATAGTAAGTAATCGGATTTCCTGTAACCGTTAATACAACGTCCTCTCCTCTGTAAACGGTATCTTTTGCTACATCTATTGAAAGCTCCTCGTGGCGAACGGTGAACTCGTATTCTGGCGATGAAACATCCAGCATATTGCAGGTAGCTTTATCTGTCTTAAATTTAACTGTGTATTCACCCATATACAGATCTGCCAAGCCTAATGCATCAGCGTATGGAGGAGCGGTTATCGTCGGTGCGGGATTCCCTACAAACATTGTTGTTCCAAGTACCTCTGTATCTCTAAGAGTTTGCTCGTCCAACTCACAAATCATTACTCCATCAGGGTCTATCAACCTAATATCAACACACGCCCCCGGTATTCTTCCCCCAAAGTTCGTTTCTATTTTGAACACTATTTCAGAAGTTTCTGGAACGCTTTTCCCAACTATGGAATCCTGTGTCGCTGTATTTAATATGACATCTCCATAGATCACTGGTGTGTCAACGTAAATATAGAATTCTCCTGCATCGAGGGCACCGTTTCCGTTCGCATCATAGTAATATTTACCTTCCGTAACATCAGGCACTATCCAGCTTGTTGGCACTGACAATGCCGTCCCTTCTGTAGCTGTGTCGGGAACACCTTCTAAGACACCAACATCACCGTAAATCCCATCACTATTCAGGTCAAGTGCCAACCCCTGTTCGCCTATATAAACAGTATCGCCGGCATCAATCTCAGTAGCTGTGGTTCGCGCCTCTGACATTGGCACCATCACCGCTAAGACGGAAGCTAACATTACCACTGCCATTGCGATGCCTACTATCGCTTTCCCTTCTCCTTTCGCTTTTTTCTCTATCATCATTTTTTTCTTTTTTCACCTCCTATTTCTTTCTACTCCCCACTTCATATATAATAAATTTTTTGGATGTTCAGCCCTTTACAACACAAGATTACACAGATTTTCACACAACTTTTTTACCTTCGGTAAAAACCGTGACTAAAATATTCCTGATGTTTTTCTTTTACTCAAAATCCGCCAGCGCCGAACAAGCCCGGCAACGCACACATCCCGCCTTGTTCTTCTTCCAGCTCACCCCTTCATCATGCAATATCTCCGCCACCTTCTCGTATATAAATCTCATCCTATTAGGACTCGGCGGCTTCTTATTCTCCAGCATTGAACCCGGTATAGGGCGCAGAGGCACGATGAATGGATAAACGCCCAGCTCAGCCAATAACCTACTACCTGCTATTATTGACTTGTCGCCTTCGCCCACACCGGCAATTACGTAACTGCTCACCTGACAATCGCCAAAAATGTCCACACTTCGTTTCCACGCATCCACATAATGCTGAAACGGTATTTCAACCTTACTTGGAGCCAGCTCTTTCAGCACTGCTCTATCAAAACACTCCACGTGTATGCCTACCGTATCCACGGAATCGTAAAGAACGTCAATCATACTGAGTTCCTTCGGCGGTTCGAACTGAACGTGGATAGGCAAGCCCGTTGCTTCTTTTATCGCGTTCGCTGTTTCCGCAAGGTAGTTTATTCCCTTGTCGGGACCGGGTGTTGTGCCCGTAGTAAGCGTAACATGCGTCACATTGTCTAACCTCTTCGCAGCAATCGCCACTTCAGCAAGCTGTTCCGGTTTCTTCACCGCTATTGTCGCTCCACTCTTCAATGACAGTTCAATTGCACAGAACTTACACCGCTTTGGTGTGTTCCAGTATACGCAAGTTTGTATCGTGGTAGTGGCTAAACAGTCCGCACCGTGCAGAAGAGCGATTTTATAGTAGGGCATCCCATCCTCGGTTTTGAGTGCTTGAAACTTCGCATGTGGAAACTCGACTTCGGTGATTTGCTCACTACCTCCATCACCATCATCCCTCATTATTACGTACTTACCCTTCTCTGCAGCCACGCTATACGGCGACTGAGACACGAACCAGCTCTGCGTTGGCACATTCGCTACCGTGCCACCAAAAAGGAACATCCCACCAGCAGCGGGACCCGCACCGCCTTTCCTGCCTTTATCTAAACCCGGTACTCTCGCACCCAGACATAACAATTCCGTTTTCAGTGCTTTTGTTTCCATCATGTTTTAATTGATTGCAAGGGTATAACTTCCTTCTATTTAAGACACAGATTTACATGGACTTATTTAACTTGACAATACCCTCAAATTAACCGCAGAGTTCACAGAGGATAGCGGTTTAGAGGTTTAGATGCTTAGCGGTTTGGATGTTTAGAACAGGTACTAATATCGGACAACTAACCCTAACCCTACTCTGGTATCTAATTCCCCCTGCGAATATACTCCGCGTTCTCTGCGGTGCATTTTGAAATTTGCCATCGTCAAATTACGTTTAGCATTATTGATTTTTTTCATCTATCTGCGTTAATCTGCGTTAATCTGTGTCTATAATTTATTTTCTATTTTCTTGTGTTAATCTCATGGAATCTCGTGGTTTATTAATTGCAATTTGTTACTTCGTAGGCGAAGCAAAGACACGGGAATACTCCCATCGTGGACTGCGGTAGCAACCAGAGCGCCTTTTACGCCTAACCTTCGCATCTTATCTACATCTTCACAACCGCTAACGCCGCCACCACATAGAATGTTATGTTCCGAGACGTCAACGGCACGAGCGAGAAAATCGAAATCTATTCCACTTTTTGTTCCTACTCTGTCCAGTTCCAGCACGATTACGTCCCGTACGCCGCGATACTCGTTCAACTCGTTTAGTAGCAGCAGCGGGTCCGTCTTCACGTGTTTATCCTTCGTCAGCACGTGTTTATTGAAAAGGTCAACACTTACACTTATGCTTATGTCTAAATTATCATTTTTCGATACCTCGCCAATCAATTCCATAGATGCCGTTTCTGTCCCTAAAATGATACTATCGGCTATTTCGGCGTCAGCAGCTTCTTCCAGATCATTTACCGTTTTTACACCATAATCTACCATTACTCTCGCTTTTCTGTTATTAGCCCTTATCTCCTTTATTATCCCTTTATTAGAACCCGTGCCCATAAGCCTGTTCAGGTCAGCGATATAAACATCCGCAGGTTTTAGCTCTTCCATAATACGGACAGGGTCAGAGGAGCCGACAATAGAACTGAAGAGATGAATTGGCTCGTATTTCTCTCGCTCTCCTCGTTTCGCATGCACTGCTACACCGTCGAGCAAATCGAGCACAAAAATCAGTCTGAAGTTCATTTATGTTTAATTAAACTTTGTTGTTTTATTTATTTGGAAGAATGCGAATAGAAAGAGCCCGGGGGACACGAGATTTCTTGCCTGAGGAGATGTGGAAGAGGCGAACAATGGAAGCGCGGATGCGGGACATCGCAGAGAAATGGGGCTATGGAGAGATACGAACACCCAGTTTTGAGCGCTCTGAACTGTTCACGGTTAAATCAGGCGAGGGAATCCTGAAGGAAATGTATGAATTCCGCGATAAGGGCGGCAGGCATTTAGCACTGCGACCTGAACTTACCGCCCCGGTGATAAGAATGTACGTTAACGAGCTGAAGATGGCGCCGAAACCGACGAAGGTTTATTATTTCGGCAATTGCTTCAGGTATGAAGAGCCGCAGAAGTCGCGTTACCGGGAGTTCTGGCAGTTTGGTGCCGAGATAATAGGGTCTGACCGACCGGAGGCGCAAGCGGAAATAATCGCACTCGCTTACCATATCTTGGAGGCTTTAGGCATACACATAAAGGCAGAGCTGTACGTGGGTCATGTAGGTCTGATAAGAGAAGTATTACGAGCTGCAAATGTCGAAGCAGAGAGGATAAACAGCGTGATGAGGTTGATAGACAAAGGAGAAAGAGAAGAGGTAATCGAGCTTTTGCGTGAGACGGGTGCAAAAAAGGACTTGATTGATGATTTGATAAGCCTGGTGGATTTAAAGGTAAAGGTAAAAGGTAAAGATGCACTAAAGGAAGCACGTGAGCGCGAAATAATTGTTTCTGACAGCGATGCGGCGAAGGAGCTGGAGATGCTGCTGCAAATCCTCGATTATTACGGCGTTATATATACGTTAAACCCTGGAATCGCACGTGGTCTGGATTACTACACGGGAATGGTATTTGAAATATACGAAACAGGAGGCAGGTTAGGCGCACAGAACCAGATATGCGGTGGCGGTTCCTACCGGCTGGCTACTCTGTTCGGCGGTGATGACACGCCTTCTACGGGTTTTGCTTTTGGCTTTGACCGATTAGCAGACTTATTCCCGCATGAAACATCGGATTTGCCGCGAGGTGGAGTAGTAGCGGTAGCGGTGGCTGTGGTGCCGATACGAGAAAAAAATGCAGACTCCGCTGATGTGGTTGAAGAAACGATAAAAATAGCGTCCCGGCTAAGAGAACACGTTCCCACGTATATAGACGTGATGAGCAGGAATCTAAGCGCTCAGTTATCCTATGCCAATGCCCTTAATGCTTCGTTTGCCGTGCTTGTAGGCAGAACTGAAATAAGAGAAGGGAAAGTAACAGTGAGAAATTTAGATACGGGGGAGCAAGAGAAAATAGGCGTAGAGGAATGCGTTAAAAAGATAAAAGCGTATTTCGCTGCGGACTGAACTGATAGCGGGTTAGAGGTATAGCGGTTTGGCGGATTAGCTAACGAGCTGAACCGCTAATAAACTAAACCTCTAATTTGACATCCCCTACTTTTATCCCTCTCTCCCTCTCCACGACTTCACCCACGATTTTGCCCCCTGTTATCCGGATAGCTTCCTGCTCCTCGCTTTTCGGAATTACTACCGCGAAGCCCATTCCCATATTGAACGTTTTATACATCTCTTCATCTGTTATATTGCCAAGTTCCTGAATGAATTTGAATATGGCATTTGGCACTAAGGGGTCGTGGATATCGAAGCTGAGGTCCGTGATTCTTCGCAGTTTAAAAAACCCACTGCCCGTTATATGTGCCAAACCATGCACTTCACACCGCTTCAAGAGTTCCAAAACCTCTGTATATATCCTCGTTGGCGTGAGTAACTCTTCACCTATGCTTATCGAAGGATTGTATTCAAAAGGAGAATTGTAATCCAACCCTGCTGCTTCTATTACTTTCCTCGCGAGTGTTAACCCATTGCTGTGTATTCCCGAACTTTTCAGCCCCAGAATCAGGTCGCCTATTTCTATCTTTTCGCCTCGTATTACCCTGTCCTTTGAAACATATCCTACGCAAGTTCCAGAAAGGTCTAAATCGTTTACCACTTCTGGTAGTATCGCCGTTTCACCACCCACGATAGAAATATCCGCAATTCGCGCTCCTTCTTCTAATCCCTTGCCTATTTCCGCTGCAACTCTCTCATCTGGCTTTTCCATCGCGAGATAATCAACAAACGCAATGGGCGTTGCCCCTACACAGTAAACATCGTTGACATTCATCGCGATGCAGTCTATACCTAAGGTATCCCATTTGTTTAGCTCAGCAGCAATTAGGACTTTCGACCCGACACCATCGGTAGAAATAGCGAGCAGATGCTGCGCATCAAAAGGGGGTTCAAAAAGACCCGAGAAACCTTTTAGCTCTTTTATCCGGATCATTTCCGCGGATAGCGCCTTTACAACTCCTTGTTCCTTTTTTATGTCCACGCCTGCTTTTGCGTATGTCCACGGCATAGAAAAGAAAAAGTAGTTTTGATAAGTTAAAGTTTATAGAAACAGAGAAGCGAGATACCAAAAATCTTTTATATACTATTTACAATTTTAAAATTATAACGGTGGTATAGATGAATAAATATAAGACGCAGATATTTAAGGACGTTGTTAAGGAAGCACTGGAACATCTGTCAGAGGATAAACTTACGGAAGTCTTTGATTTCGTGAGTTATCTTTTGGCAAAAGAGAAGATGGAAGGAGAAAGGGAGGAAAAATTAGAATTAGACCTGGACCCTAAAAAGAATCCTATTCTGAAATATATAGGTGGAGTATCGCATGGGTCTTTAGCAAAAGACATTGATCGTGAACTTTATGGAGACTGACCTTGAAATTATTTATGGATACGTGGGGATGGCTTACTATGCGGGATAAAAGGGAGCATAGGCACAAGGAGATAAAAGATATATATCTTGACTTTCGCAGTTATATAAACTGTGATTTCATTTAACAGCACCATTTTTCCCCTCACCATCTTTCAATTTCCCATAGGCGACATTTCAGGTATTCTGTGAAATGCGGTATAAAAGAGCTAA
>JAYEII010000036.1:0-2395 GCA_034660015.1 Methanobacteriota archaeon
TAAGAACGCCATCGCCTCCTTGCAAAACCTTCTCGCCGCTCCCTCTATATCCCTGCTTTTGTATATTGCAGACCCTATAATAGCATACGCTTCTTTACCTTTTACCGCTTCAAATGCTTTGCTTATCGCACCACCCTGCGAACCGATTCCGGGCATGCAAAACTTCGGCTCGTTCACGATTTTCGATAGGAAACGATTGTATTCCGCAACAATACCGGGTTTGCTTCCCGGAGCTACGAAATATTCCACACCGCATTCTGCTGCGATTTTGTATATCTCTTTTGGTGCATCTGCGTCAATAAACCCCCCTTCTCTATGCAGGTACTTCTCATGTGTCATTTCACCGCCTACCCAGGGAACCAACCCGTTTTTGAATATCGCTTCGATAAACGCTTTCTCAGTGGCAGGACCGGCCATCGGGAAAATAATAACCGCTTTTACACCTGCTTTTGCGCACACCTCTGCAAATTTATCGCCCATCGCCGGTATGTCCGTGCCTGCCTTTTGATGGTCATAGATCACAGGCAAGTCGGTCTGCTCTGCCGCTATCTCCGTCAATTTCGGTAATCCATAGCGTAACGCAAGTGTGCACCCCACCTTATATCCCACGATTCCTTCAATCGAGCATGTCCGCTCAATTAACGTTTGGAATTCTTCCATCGTGGTTACGTCACACGCCGGGATTACGCCTTGCGTCACTTGAAATAGTTTTGCCATAACACTTTTTCTTTTTTACAAAAAGAAAACCTGTGCTAAAAGAAAAAAATTTAAATAATTTTTATAGAACTATTGGTATTCTTAATAAACCGATGACAAGGCTAATGGTTCCGCATCCCGGGCATTTCTCCGCATTGAAGGAGATAATAGAAGCAAAAGAGTCGGAAGAAGGATTAGAGGAAGTGGAAGAGGTGTTCATGGGCGGGTCGCCGGAAGTAATGGGGAGTGGAAGAGGGGTACTGCATGCACCGCTTATTGATGAGATACGGGAACAAACCGAATATGCACATCAGCACGGCATAAAAATGAATATCGTGATGAATTCCACGTGTCTTGGAGGTCATCATCTGACTTTCGAGGGCTATAAGATGTTCAAGTGGTATTTCAGCGAGTTGAATAAAGCGGACGTTGACGGTGTTATAGTGGCAGAGCCGTATCTCGTGGAGCTTTTGCGCGATTTCCCGATGAAGACCATTGTATCGGTTTTGTCTTACGTTGATGCGCCACAGCGTGCTAAATTCTTTGAAGACCTCGGGGCTGATGTGATAACGGTGGACACGAACATAAACCGGCATTTCACGCTGTTGAGAGCAATAGTAAAAGCGGTTAACTGTGACGTGAGGGTGATAGTGAACGAAGGCTGCCTTTACCGGTGTCCTTTCAGGTATTTTCATTACAATCTCGCCTCGCATCTCAGCAGTTTAAACCAACCTCGCTCTCCTCTGTTCGCACCTGACTACTATTTCGATAAGTGCATAAACATCCGCCTGAGAAACCCCACGCAGATAATAAAGTCCGCATGGATAAGACCCGAAGACGTGAAGGAATACGAAGCGATAGGGATAAAGAGCTTCAAGCTTTCTGGAAGGACAAAAACGGTGAACTGGATAATAGAGTGCATGAAGGCGTATTCTCATAGGTCGTTCAAAGGGAACTTGCTTGAACTCCTGGACTGCCCCCAAATGCTCAGGTTCATGTTTTACGTGGATAACGAAAAGCTTGAGGGGAGCATAGAACAATGGAAGAACTGTAAAAAAATCTGTAACGAATGTGGATATTGTGATAGACTTACACAGGAGGTATTGACCTGTATCAAATGAAAGTGATAGTTCCGCATCCGGGTCATTTCCCCGCTTTAAAGGAGATAATAGAAACAAAAGAAGCAGCGAGTTTGAAAGACGTATATGAGGTTTACATGGCAGGCTCTCCGGAAGTGGTAGGTAGCGGAAGAGCGATGCTCCACGGAGCGGTTATTGAGGAGATAAAAGAGCAGACTGCTTATGCGCATCAGCACGGCATAAAGATGAACGTCGTGATAAATGCATCATGCCTTGGCGGTTATCACCTGACATTTGAGGGTTATAAGGTGTTTGAGTGGTACTTCGGGGAATTGAACAAGGCGGATGTTGATGGCATTACCGTGGCAGAGCCGTATCTAATTGAGCTTTTGAAGGAGTTCCCGATGGAAACGGTTGTTTCATGTGTAGCGCATGTAGATTCACCGCAACGTGCTGAATTCTTTGAGGACCTGGGTGCCGATACAATCACGGTGGATACAAACATCAACAGGGACTTCCAAACGTTAGAAGCAATACTGAGAGCCGTGGATTGCGACATCCGAATACTTGTGAACGAAGCCTGTCTTTATAAGTGCCCGTTTCGGTATTCGCATTTTAAT
>JAYEII010000037.1:0-2263 GCA_034660015.1 Methanobacteriota archaeon
TTTGGTAAAGTGTTGAAAGCGGGATTGAAGACAAAGAATATCGTGTTGGGGCTGAGCAGCCAGGACCTCAACAGGTTTTTCCATGCATTAGATGGAGAGATGATAACAAAAGAGTTCAGCGAACGAGCATTGTTGAAAGAGATAATAAAGAAGAATCCAAGGATACTGTTCAAGTTAGTGAGAATGATATTTTAAGTGAAAAATTATTAACCACAGATTACACAGATTAACACAGATGATAAGAATCAACACGGTTAAACTACGAGAAAAAATGATTTCTGATAATCGGACGCAGATAAACGCGGATAATCAGGATTTTAGATATAAGGAATTGACGGAGGAGATTATTAAACGTAAGGTATTTGATAATTTGAGGAAATGGTTTTCTGCGTAAATCCGCGTAAATCTGCGTCCTAAATAGGTAGATGTTATACTTTATATACAACAAGAAAATATAGAAAACTTTTTTTACTTTGATATTATTTTCATTTTGTGAGGTAAAAGAAAAATGGGATTAGAACTGGAAGGCGTGGAAATAGAGGATACATTTGCCGAAGCGTTTCCGATAAAGGTTGCGCGAGTATTGATAACGGCAGTGAACGAGAAATGGGTGCTGGAAGCGGCGAAAGAGGCGACGGGATTTGGAACATCTGTGATAATGTGCCCCGCAGAAGCGGGGATAGATAAAATAGCATCTCCGGAGGAGACGCCAGATGGAAGACCAGGTGCATATATAATTATGTGCACGTTCGGCTATAAGGCATTGGACGAGCAACTGCTTGCGAGGATAGGGCAATGCGTTCTCACCTGCCCGACAACGGCGGTATTTAATGGTTTAAAGGCAGAGGAAAGCGAGAAGGAGTTCAATACGGGCTTCAAGTTGAAGTTCTTTGGCGATGGATTCGAATCGGAGGAGGAACTTTACGGTAGAGAGGTATCAAGGACTCCGATAATGGGTGGTGAGTTCGTGATAGAGAAGAACCTGGGCGCAAAGGAGGGCGTTGCTGGCGGGAATTTGTTTATCCTTGCAAAGGACCAGATGTCAGCATTAACAGCGGCGGAGGATGCTGTTTCTGCAGTCGGACAAGTGGAAGGCACAATAACTCCTTTTACAGGTGGCGTTGTTGCTTCAGGCTCGAAAATAGGCTCGCAGAAATACAAGTTCATGCATGCAACGATAAACGAGAAGTTCTGCCCCACACTGAAGGACAAAATAGAAGCGTCTGAACTGCCCGCAGAGGTAAATGGCGTTTTTGAGGTGGTGATAAACGGGCTCAGTGAGGAAGCAGTTAAAGCAGCGATGCGCGCAGGGATAAAAGCGGCGGTGAAAGTGCCCGGCGTGGTAAAAATAACGGCAGGGAACTTCGGCGGTAAACTGGGGAAATACCAGTTCAAGCTTAAGGATGTGCTGGGGTTGTAGTATTCACCGCCGAGCACACAGAGAACGCAGAGGCACCGGAAAAAACTGAGCAAAGATTGAAACCGTCTTAAAACCCGGGGGGTCTCGGCGCTCTCTGCGGTGATAAATCACTATATTTTTAGACGGTGCCTCCGAAAAGTAACCCCCTAGATTACACCAATTTCCACAGTGACCAGAAACGTTGTTTAGAAAAGAAAGCAAGCAAAGCGTGACGTGGCTAAAGGAACTGAAGAAAGTTACTTTTCTTTATTTTTTTTAAGCAATTTGCATACTCGGATAATAGTTGAAAGGTGTGACAACATGGAATTAGAAAAGTTGATAGGACACAAGTTTAAGAACATCACACTTTTGGAAGAAGCGATAACCACGGGTTCATATTCTAATGAACATCCCAATTCCTCCGATTACCAACGACTTGAATTCCTCGGAGACCGTGTACTCAGTTTAATATTGGCAGAAGAACTCTTCATCTTGTCGAAATCAGCATCTCTCGATGAAGGAAAAATGACGTTTCTGAAGGCAGAGTTAGAAAATAATTTGAGGTTGGCAGAATACGGGGGAAATATAGGTCTCAGAAATTACATCAGAGCAAACGAAAAGAGAGAAGACATAAGTCCAAAAGTTATCGCAGACGTTTTCGAGGCTATTTGCGGTGCAATATATTGGGATACCAAAGAATCGAGCAGGATTAAGGAAGTGAAAAAGTTCCTACTTAAGTTTGACATCTTAGAAACGATAAAAAAGGAAATGTCGAGCGGGAGGGGCTTCCTTCCAATCAGAAACCAATTCGAGAATAAGTTCAGGGAAATACATCGCTGTAACCCGGAAATAGATTTCGTGTAT
>JAYEII010000037.1:2363-12357 GCA_034660015.1 Methanobacteriota archaeon
GTGGGACATTCGTTAAAAGATTGTTTGCATTAGCACTATCCAAAAATCAAGTGATTTATCACCGCGGAGAGCGCGAAATTAGAGGTTTAGTTTATTAGCGGTTCAACTCGTTAGCTAAACATCCAAACCTCTAAACCTCTAAACCGCTATCTGCTGTGTGCTCTGCGGTGAAATTCTTCTCAGCATGTCTTCACCCTGTATATCCTGACCTCCGCCGTACTGAACACGTCTTCAAAACAATTTGATTCGAATTTAGCCAGTCCATTCCCGTCATAAAGTTCTCTTTCTAACCACCCCACATAGACATATCTAACGTCGTACTTATTCAGAAGTGACCTCGCCAGCGAAACATTTTCCGTTGTGTATATCAATTTGACGTCGTTTACCCTTCTCTCTATCTCCTTCTGCTCCTCTGGTATCATTATAGATTAGTTAGAGCACTTCATAAACCTGAACACCTTTTTCATCATACACCGTTTTGAAAAAATTTTCGGCTTCAAATTTCTGCAAACTTCTTTCTGGATACTGCATATATTCAAGAGAGCCAACAAAAATATATCTCACATCATAATCTTTGAGCTTTTTCATTGCGAGTTCCATATCTTCTGTGCGGTAAATGATGTTCACGTCATTTATCCTGGGTTCGGTTATGTCTGTCTTATAGCCCCAAGAGTGCTCATGAAATACCCAACCCACGACCGTGGGCAAACCTGTGAGACTTGAAACACGGCTGTAGTAGGTATAGTCAAACTGCTGATCCCATGGAGCATTAGACGGCACCGCCTCCAGAATTACTGGACTGCCTTTTACGTTCTTCGAAATCCAACATATTGCTAAATAATCTCCCGCAGGCTCAATTGATGCCCCGTTTACCCGAATGCTTGAATGTTTTAGATACGCTGTTCCATCCAGTGTCGGGCTCGTTTCAAATCCTTTCAGCCACGTGTAGGTTCCAAGAACGGGATAGACTCCGGATGCAAGAATAAGGATGACCACGAATACACTAAAAACTTTTCTAAGCTTTTCCTTCTGATTTTTCAGCGTGTAGCAGATGCAAAAAGCCGCCGAAATCATCCACATTACCCATACCTGATTGTAGAATTTGAACACCGTGTTCATTCGCTGGAATTCGCCCCAGGCAAGATAGTCCATGACATAAAAAATCTCGCTGAAAAACAATATGCTTGCACCACCGAGAATCAAGCAGAAGGCAAAAAAAACTTCACGGGGAACTGTGTTTTTTCTTATCTCACGAAAAATGAACAGGAGCGAGAAGAAGATAATCGGGAGGATGAAAATAAGGACAGGATATATTATCGAGAGGATGAGCAATAGCGGAATCAGTATTATCGAGGAAAGCAATACTAGAAATACTTTTTTTAGTGCCAAATCTGCCCACTTCTGAGAGAGCGCGAAAAATGCTATTGCGAGGAGTGGCAAGCCATGAACGAGGAGAAATCCCGCTATCGGCGAAGGATACGTGACTATGCCAATGCCTTTAGCTCCGATGGCTTTAAAAGCCAAAATATAAGGGAGATATAAAAATATACTGGCTGCGACAGGCAAACCTGCCGATAAAATCGAGCGTGCGAGAGAAGCACCTCTTTTAAGCTGATTTGCACCTATAACTAAAATGGCTAATGCGGCGTAGCCTGGATAGTCCCACGCACTGTTCGCATACAAAAATCCAAGCGAGATGCCAAAAACAAGCACGCTGAAAAAAGCTGTTGATTTATCATTGCCAAAGATTGACCGTGAATTGGATATAAATGCATAGAGAAGAGAGATTATCAGAACCTGAAAAGCTAAGCCAATCATATGCGGATGGAAATCTCCCCACATAAAGCTAAAAAACGGAAATTCCGTTATCGCCTGGTTCGTGTCAAAAAGCGCTCTTGTCGGACTCCAATAATAATAATCCCATTTAGTTGTGATGTATTGCAAGACGATATCTGGCGATGTCGCGAGCTGCTCAAGGAGCATCTTGAAAAGGTGGAGATTTCCTATAAAAGCGACAAGCAGAGCTGTGAGCAATCCATATCTTCGCTTCCCTGTTAGATTACATCCAAGTCCGTAGGTGATTGAAGCGGTAAGTGCCGCACAGAGTGGCGTAAGTAAGTTGAACGTTATGTTGGCTGGTATAGCAGAGAGTTTTGTAAGTATAGAGCCCATCAGATAGCCGAAATAGTAGTAGTGTTGCAATTTGTATCCCGAAAGCCAGGGGTCAGGTGGTGGAAGCGACGTCGCCCTATTTATCGCATTCAGGAATGCGGAACCCATGAATCTCTCTCCTGTGTACAGTGTCGTCGTCGGTCCACCTTCGATGAATGGATGATACATCTGTAAGGCGATAAAGAAGAGAAAAGAAAGCGTGAATACAAGGTCTACTTCAACAAACTTTAAGAAAGTTTGATCAAAACGCTTCGGCTTCTTTTTTAGTGTTGCAATGGAGAGCAAAGCTATCGTAGAAAAAGCCAAAAATATTGCCGTGATACCGTAGCCGAGCGCGTGCGAAAACATCCAGGTGAAAAATGTAAGCAGTGCTAAGCCTGCTACCTTCGACATGGCATAGCCCCTATCATTCAAATTGGATGCTATTCTACTCATTAATGGAAATGCGCAGAAGCCAATTGCCACTACAAGAAGCCAAAACAAAAGTATTTCGTGCCACCATTGTATATACGCATGGATTAGCATGGTTTTACCTTGTATATCTCAACCCCCTCTTTGCTGAATACCTTCTCAAACCAATTCGACTCGAACTTAACAAGCCCCTCCGCTTCATAAGTATCCCTCTCCAGCCTTCCCACATAGACATAGCTGACATTATACTTCTTTAAAAGCGACAACGCCAGAGAAACATTGTCAGTTGAATATATTTCTTTTACGTCATCCACTCTTCTCCACACTTCCTCGTCTCGGCGCCACAAAAATTCGTGCCAGGGCCATCCGATAACAGTTTGCAGACCTGTTGACGCAGAAACCCGCCCTAGTCTGCAGTAATCTGTTCGCTCTACTGCTTCTACGATTATCGCATCCTCAACGTTTTCATTCAACCATTCAATTGCCTGATATTCGCCCTGATAATCATCTCGCTCCTTCATATAACCTATCCCATCCAAAGTTGGTTCCGAACCGAATCCTCCTGTCCAACTGTTAACCGCAAGCGCTGGATAAAGCGCACTGATTATCAAAAGCACCGCAAACATACTAAAAAAAATTGCCCTCAAACTCTTTTTCCCCATTCTCTCCTTCACCTGACAAAAAGCAAATGCCGAGGCAACTCCTAATAGCAGCCATGCTTGTAGATAAAATTTAAATATCATGTTTCCTCTGTCAATTGCACTGCTATAAAAACCCGATTTAAAAAAAACAACCTCGGGAATCAAAATGGCGACCAGAGCGAAGAATAAGAGTAAAAGAACAACAAAAGACCGTTCTTTATGTGGTATTTCATCCTTCGACCTCGTGAGGGGTTTAAAGGAATCCTTACCTGAATTTTTGATTGAAAAAAGCAGCCATGAAAACAGCAAGAAAAAGAAAAAACCGAACATCGCTACCAGCGAATAAATTGGCGTTCTACCCCCTGTAACAAGCTCTATTCCTTCTATGGCAGCGGGATGAAATGCCAGGAAGAAAGGGAGATAAAGAGCTAAACTCGTGAGAATCAAAACACAAGAGTAGATTAAAGATTTCCGGATTCCTATTTCTCTCCTGAGCAGTATCAGGATTATGCCAAGCATGAGCATTGCGTAGATAATGTAGTCCCAGGAGTTCAAAGGAATGAGAAATCCCAGCGATAAGGGCAGGAATACAAGCATAAGCTTATTTTCAATGAATTTCTTTTCGGTGTACATCTCCAGCAATAACGCGAGGACAAGCATTTGAAAAGGCATTGCAACCAGATGGGGGTGCAAATCACCAAGAATAAAGGTAAAGAACGGGAATTCGGTGATTCCATCGGGAACAACACGAGAAGGGAGCCAGAAATAGGAAACGTTTGGTGTCGTTAGAGCGTGAAAAATGCTTGTGCCCCCTGAAGTCTCCATCCATAACGGTGCTAAAACACCTAAATTACCGATGAACAGGACGAAAAGAACAGCTATCCAGCCGCAAGACTTCTTTCGGCAAAGGTTCGCCGCTATACCGAAGACAGCACTACCGAGCAATGCCGCATAAGTTGCCACCGCCAGGTTATAGGCTATTGAAGCTTTAATTGTGGTTATTTTTATCAGGATGCTCGTTACGAGATAGCCGAAGTAATAATAGCAATCAATAACCTTAGAAGAGAACCAAGGGTCAATTGGAGGGAAATAATCGCTTCTTCCCACGGCATTTAAAAATGCAAAGTCCATCCATTTTTCGCCTACCATCCCGATGTCCAAACCTCCAATCTCAGGACGATAAGCTCTTATGAGCAGGAAAAGGATAAAAATCAAGCCGAATATTAGTTCTCCTTCAACCACTGACTTTATTTTTAGCCTCAATGCGTATTTTCTTTGAACTAAAATAGAGCAAAATAACATTATCGCTAAAGCTGAAACTATCGTAGCTATGGAATAAGAAAATAGGTGCGAAAGTATCCATGTCAGGTAAGTGAGCAGAAGGAGTGCAAAAATCTTCGAGAATAGGTAGCTCTGGTCACCAAAATTCCGAAGCACCTTCCGGATTATGGGAAACGTCAGTATTCCCAGTAAAAATAACGATAACCACCAGATCAAAACCGCTGTTAGTTCCGAGAGAACCATCTTCTACCCTCCATAATATCTTTTATCGAAAGTTTTCTGAGATTGAAAGTCCCAAAACTCGCATCCACGAGTATGCTCATCCCCCTTACCAATATACTGAATGTAAATGCAGACGTATAATCTATATTAGAGACAGAAATTAGAAGTATTCCTATAATGGCGGATTCTTGCAGTCCTATTCCTCCAAGGCTTACCGGTATGAACGCCACTGTGCTGGCTATTGCCTGTAAAAGGAAGAAGTATAAGAAGGATGGATTTGTATCAGGCAAAAGCGCCAAAAATATGAAATACCACTGCGCACCTACAAATACCCATCCTGCTATGCTTATAACCAATGCCTTTACCAATTCTGACTTCAACCTAGACGTGGCCTCTTGAACGCCTCCAACGAGATTTGTCAGCTTCTTCAGAGCGCCGAAAGAGAAAATCCTGAGCAGTTTCAAGCTTTTCTCAGACCAGATGAGCAGGCTTGCAATCAATGTTAACGCAGTCACCACAGTTATGCCCGCTATCACCACGCCTTGATATTCATTAAGTAAAATCCCGGAGAGGAGTGCCACAAAGGCGACTGTACCCACTATTTTCATAATAAAATCCATGATTTGCCCTATGGTGAGCACGCTCAGGGTGTCTTCCGTTTTAACGTCTTTAAGCAGGAGCAAAAGTCCAAAATACCCCACCTTCCCCGGGGTTACGTCTCCAAGAATCATTGAGGTAAAATGAAACAGCAAAATGTTCCAGTACGAGTAGTGGTGATAGCCCAGTTTGTTCAGCAGCCAAAAAAGTCTAAAAGCAAGTGCGAAATTTAGACCCAAATAGCCGATAAAAGCTAACGCTAAATACCAATAGTTTATCGTTTGTAAACTTTCCAACAGGAGACCGAGGTCAACTTTGAGTAACAAAATAGCGAGAATGGAGATGGTTATTCCCGCGCTGATTAAAGCCCTTTTTGCTGTTTTCATTGTATAAAATGAAGTATAATTTCATTCTATTTAAGACACAGATTTACACGGACTTATTTATAGCCTGACATTACGAGTTTTATAGGCTACAATATTTCTTTTCTCTAATAAATCGCAATCTATGAAGTATTAAGCCACTATAATCAGCCGAAAGCTTTATACCCATGTAGCCCATATATATGCTACATGGTGAAAACAAGAATAAAACGGATAAAACTTTGTTTTTGTAACGACCAGTGAGCTGATGAGTTTTTTTTAGGTTGTAGCCTATACAACTCTGAAACTCAGGTTATAGTCATTCTAATAATAAATTGCAAATAACGAACCACGAGATTTCACGAGATTAACACAAGAAAAGAAAAAAACTCATTTTGTCAGCAATTTCTTCGATTCTTCATAAATCTTTGATTCAAGCCAATCCCTGTCACGTGCAATCCGGTCTAATACTGCCTTTGCATCGTCTCCGGTCAGCATATGTTTGTTTAGTAGAGAACGAATTACAAATGCGGAAACCACGACGTTTATGGATGCGGATTTTTCGATTAGTGTTGGTAATGCCCTCCAGTCATCAGTTACGAGTATAGATATCTGCTCTTGTTTGCATAGATTCAAACAATCCATCTCTCCCACATCTACCCGTGATCCTGTTTCTGAAATAACAATAAGTTCTTTGACGCTAATTTTATTCTCTCTTATCAACTTTAGCACATTTCTTGCGCTTTTTCCATGTGTATCATTAAAACCCGCTACCTCTTTCAGCTCGGTTACAACAATTTCAGGAACTGATATATCGAGCAGTTCCAAGGATAGTTCTAAAATGTCACCAGTTTGCAACGAGACCAAAGAAGAAGTGTCTGCAACAATCTTAGTCTTTGAACAATTTGTCTGCAAGTTCTATACTCCCCTTAATCGTCTTTGAGCTAACATGAAATGTTAGTGCTTCCTCGTACCCAACTATCCTTGCTAACTCATCAAAGTTCATATCTCCGTTTGAATACTTTTCAATCGCTATCTTTTTGAGTTCTTCCATTGTAAGAAAAGATTTAGCATATCTGGAAATACTATCTCTTATGACCTCTGATTTACTTCTATGCTGCATTTTTGCTATTCTTTCTACCAATTCCAATAACTTATCTTCTATGCCTATGTCTATTTCTGCAAGAGCCATTAACTATCACCCTGTAATAATTGATGCGAATCATATAAATATCTATTGACGAATTGAAGATTTGCTCTAAGCGGACTTGATTGAGCAGCTATCCGTGTGTGTATATCTTTTATTTCTCCGGTTATTTCATTCTTTTCCATACTAATATATATTCCGTTGGTGCTTAAAAAGGCATTGGTTTAGCTCCTTTTATTAACCACAAGGGCACTGCCGAATTTTCTAGTGAAATTGCTAAATCCTTAAATTTCACCGCAGAGCACACGGAGAACGCAAAGGCACCAGAAAACCTAAGCAATGATTGAAACAGTCTTTAAACTCTGCGTGCTCTGCGCTCTCCGCGGTGATAAATCACTGGATTTTTAGATAGTGCCTTTCTTGTCTCCTTCTCAAGTCCCACCAAAGGGTGATAATCTTTGAGCCCATTGTTACAATGTCTTTAAAAAATTCGACCTTTGTAGTTGTGCTTTGCTCCCATTTGACGGGGAATTCTTTTATTTTATATCTATGGTACTGTGCCCGGACAAGTAGTTCAGTATCCCAGAACCAGTGCGGGTCGTTGATTTCGTCCAGGATAGCGAACAAGGCAGCCCGTCTTGAAGCTTTGAATCCACACTGGTGGTCATGAAGTTCAGAGTGGAGAACCATTCTTACAAGTGAATTATAAACGGTGCTTGGGATGTCCCTCTTCAGTGGCCGCTTCACTTCGCTTTCCGGTAGCAAACGTGAGCCTGTGGCGAAATCAAAACCGTCCTTTTCTATTGCACGGATAAGTTCCTCCACGTGCCTCATGTCCGTTGAGAGGTCAATATCGAAATATGCGATAATAGCACCTTGTGCCTCTTTACAAGCTTTTTTCAGTGCGTTTCCCTTCCCCAAACGTTTATCGCTGTGCAGATGCTTTACGAACGCGTATTTATCCGCCAGTTCGGCAGCAATCACGTCACTTCCGTCTGTGCTCCCGTCTTCAGCGAGGATAATTTCAAAAGAATACCCATACCCGATTTTCACCAGTTCCTCTGCCGTTCTCTTTACTGCATGCTCCACCTTATCTGCTTCGTTGTATGCAGGCAAAATAATCGAGACTTTTGTCATGGTTGCGTTTGGGTTCCCCTCTTGTTTTGTATAAACCTTTTCTTTCCAAGAAAAGGTTCACCAAAAGAACTTATTCATTACCGGTGGTGACGATGTAGAAGATATTCAAGAAACAATAACTAAAATCCATAGCATCGACACAAGCGTTTTCCTTAATCGCAGCAACGTGTAAACATCACGGAATCAATAAAATTGCTACCTTTGACTCCGATTTTGAAAGGGTAGATTTATGTTCCTTCGCTCTCACCAATTATATTGGCGTTTAATAATTTCTCACAAGGGAGGGTTCGGAATTTTATATAACGTTTCGAGCGTATCTGAAGTTTGCGGAACAATAGCGGAGCAAATTTTGGCGAAGGCGTTAGCCGAAGCCAGATATGCCATGTTATATGCACCTGTAAGGGTCGGAGCGACCAAAGGGGGCAGAGAGTCGTGAGCAAAAGGCCAAGCTCCGTATATTCTCGTGGATATACCGTGATACAACCTAATATATAGGTTCAGATATGGAAGATCGCCCATATTATATATCTCCCCAGCAGACAAAGAGGTACAAGTACAGCAAGCATGTACGCACAGTGGTAACCTTTCAATCTAAATATCTCTTTTTTTCCGTCTGCGCAATCTACTATCAAATGCTGTTTCAAATGAAGTTCGACCTCAATTTGGTGAAGTCTTTCGAATTTTTTGTATTGAATATCCTTATGGCGTTTGAAGTTAAGTGCCCATAAACCAAGAATTATGAAAGAAATGACAGCCATCCAGGGGTATGAATTAGGTTTATCCCCTAAGAAGCCGATCATTACAAAAACACCAGCAATAAGAATGGATCCGATTGTCCAATTAAGAGTATCTAAATGAATAATCATTTCTTGAGTCTTTTCATATTCCATCTTTAAATCCTCTTTCTCGGCTTTGGGCATGGACTCCAATTCTTTGCACGAATCTATTTTCATTTAGTACACCCCGCCTCATTATGAGTCATTATCTGTTGAGGTACTCCTTTTGCTCACGATTGCGTATAACTTCGGTATATCCGACATCAATGTCGTATATCCTTCCATTTTGAGGTTATATCCGAAACGTACTTCGTATATACCCCCCTTTAGCCGACTGCTAATCTTCATTTCCTTCACCTCATCTTCAATAAACGATTTCTTTATTATTAAATCCATCGCTCTTTTCATCTTGGCTGTGTTAATCTGCGTTAATCTGTGTCAACAATTTATTTCCTATTTTCTGGGGGTTAATCTTGTGAAATCTCGTGGTTTATTACCACTTCTGCGCACTCAAAACCAGCTCGGATTGCACCATTCATACTTCGCTCGGGATAGTTAGGAGAAGAAAACATCCCTGCAAGGTATAGTCCCGCAACATGCGAAGAGTAGGGAATGATTTTGTTTTTATAGCCAAGCTCATATACCGGTGCAGTGTACTTTTTCTTTGCTAATCCACACCACTTCACGTCCTCCCGGCGGAAATCAGGAAACATCTTCGCTATCCCGTCAAGATACAAATCAATGACCTCTTCGTCGCTCATTTTCCATATCGGGTCTTTTTCATGCACATAAGACACCACGTAAACTAAATTCTCTCCATAGTCAGCACGAGGAACAAAGTTTGTATGTTCGATAATCGCACCAAAGGGCACCTCTGCCTTTATATTCAGCCAGTAAATGCCATCCATCAAACTTCTTTCCGTTCCAAAGAGAGCACAAATAGTGTTTTGGTACTTTATTTTATTGGTTGAAAGAGTCTTAGTCAACGACGGCGTGGTTACTATAACGCTATCAGAAGCGATAAAGCCTTCGGATGTGTTCACACCGACGACTTTGTTATTTTCTATCGCAAGTTCTTTGACCTTACAACCTGTTCTCAATTCGCATCCTTGCGATTCAAATTTTTCCGCCATTTTGTCCACGAGTTGCTGAAATCCTCCTCGCAGATACCCCAGTCGCTCTCCTTTAAATGTCCTGTTTGACCTCAGTTTTATCCTGCTCAGGAGCCAGGCAGCCGAAATGGAGTTG
>JAYEII010000038.1:0-2352 GCA_034660015.1 Methanobacteriota archaeon
CCGGCACGATTATATGTTCATAGCCTAACCGTTCCAGCTCTTCAAATATGTCAACGCCAAATTCACCGGGTATGAGCAGCGCATTCGTGTCCACTATCACGTTCTTTCGTAACACTTTTTCTTTTTAGAAAAAAGAAAACCTGTGCTAAAAGAAAAACTTTTTACCGATTTATATATGGATGTATCTATTACGAAATTTAGGAGGAAAAAGATGAAAAGAAAAACCATAGTAGGTTTAATAGCACTCGTAGCTGTTGTAGCGGTGGCGATGTTTGCAGGATGTATTGAGGAAGAAGCACCAATACCCACGCCAACGCCAGTAACGGAACAGGCAAAGGAGTTTTCAAACCTCGAAATTACAAAAGTAACCTACGAAAGTGGTCAAGTAAAAGTCTTTGGTACAACCGACTTGCCTGATGGTGCGATATTAATGATGCAACTTGATGCACCAACAGGGCTTTGTGCTCAAGGAAAATCTAAAGTTGAAAATGCTGAATTTACAATGACATTCGGCCCTTTCAAAGAACCCTATGATTTTGATACAAAGCCATACGAGGTTAGCGCACTGCTTACACCTGTTAATCAGCCGGATTCTGTGAGCAGACTTGTTGGTGAGAAAGGAGAGCATTTAACAGGCGATTTAGTTACTTACGCTTCGTTTGCTGGTAACATACTCGAGACTAAGCGGGAGTTCAACACTCAGCAGGCTTTTCCGATGGAATATCCAATGATAGATCCTACTTCTTACGCAACGGGGACACCAGAAAGACTAATGGCAGAATGGTTGAGTTGTTGGAAACAGGAAGAGTGGAACAAGATGTTCAATCTTACGTCGAAAACGTGGAGAGGTGACGAAGAACTTCCTGAGCTTTTTGAGGTTGACTATTACTGCAGAAAACTGCTGGGAGCCGAAGTAATAGAAATAGATACTGAATTTGAAAACGAGGTTTCTTTCAAAATAAGAGCATACTACCTTTATGAAGGCACAACGATCCCCAAAGAGTGGGTATTTTACCTTGATGTCGTTCGAGAGAGTGCACCTTACACGCTGAGTTCAACAGGAGATTGGGGTGTAGATCCTGTTCTCGTCTGAGAGAAGAATGAACGGAAATAGCTATATCGGGAATAGGGGAAGAAAAATCGCAGATATCATTCGAGAGTATTCAAAAGGCGATGTGAACCATGATTGGCTTATTGATAAGAACAGGGACATGGATAACGTATTTAAGAAATCTTTCCATGATATCTGGGATTATACACGAGATTTTGACCTCGCTTTGTGGTATCTTGCGTTTGCACAAACATTTGGTGGGAAAACAGAAACAATGCATCGAAAGGTCGCATCTATGTGCACAAAGGCAAATAAAGATATAATCACGCTAAAAAAAGAGCTACCGGAAAAATGCCCTTATTATGGGTCTAAAGATACCACAATAAGCTCTATTTTAGCTAAAAAATTTAGTAGCATGGATAAAAAGGATATTAAAAGGAGAATAAATAATATCTATAAATCAGAGAAATTTTCACGCGATGGTGGCAAATGGTGTAATCTGAAAATCTACGAGGCTTGTGAATATAGAGCGGATTGCCCGATACATGAATGGATTGAACTAATTGATAATCACAGACTTAGATTCAGAAACGAGCCAAAGATATTTTTCTACTACGATACTCTTTGTTTGCTGAATAACTCCGCGATCACAAATTTTGACAAGCTTTTTACAGAGATGAAAGATTTAGATAATTCGAAGAGGGCAATTGTTATTAGAAGTCTTTTAGAACAGATACGAGGCATAGGTACGAAATCCTTGCTGTTCCTGCAAATGGAGAATCTATATAATGAAAGAGATCTTGACTACGTTGAGTTGATTTTTACGGATAAATTAGCTCGTCGAGTGGCTGAAAGGATTAAATTTCCGTTTTACCAGAATGATTGGGTAGATGCGATAAAGAAATTTGGTGAAAAGTACAATCTCAACGCCAGACAAATCGACCGTGCACTATGGGAAACGGGATTTATATGTACCGCAGAAGGATGTCTACACGAGGAGAACGGAAAGAGCTGCATCTTTCATGATATTTGTTCGTGGGGAGGTAAACGCTGATTTTCAGCAAAAATGACACTCATCTTAGGCCTCGAAGGAACGGCATGGAACCTCAGCGCTGCACTGGTCAGCGAAGCGAAGACAATATGTGAGGCGGAATCAACTTATAAACCTTTACATGGCGGTATTCATCCAAGAGAAGCTGCGCAGCATCACGCATCCGAAATAAAAAACGTCGTCTCGCGTGTTTTTAGAGGTGCAGAGGCAGAGGAAGGGGGTTTTTCGCTGGATAGCATAGATGCAATCG
>JAYEII010000039.1:0-2337 GCA_034660015.1 Methanobacteriota archaeon
TCAGGAACGATGATAATAAGATGAATCTCTATTAGATTAAGAGTGAACGAGAAAGAATAATTTTTGATAATCGGACGCAGATGGACGCGGATAACCAGGATTTTAAACTTAATTTTGGCACTAAACCAGAAGTTAAACGTAAGGCATTTGATAATTTGAGGAAATAGTTTTCTGCGTAAATCTGCGTCCTAAATAGGTAGGTGGAAGTTATACTTTATATACCAAAATAAAGCAAAAAGAGAGTACAAAATTGGTAGTATTGGGATTTTGGATTTGTTTGGTATGTATTGGAGTTTGGGATTTTTTAGAGCTAAGTAGATACCTATAGATATTCCACCTCACCGCTCGAATATATTCTCGCAGATGCTTTACGAGCAACCCAGCACTGGAAATTTATCGCCACGGGCAGACTTGTTATGTGCGTATCCGCGGTTTCTACATGCACATCAAGCGCGGTTGTTTTCCCGCCTAAACCCATAGGACCTATGCCCGTGCCGTTCACCGCTTCGAGTAGCTCGTTCTCTATTCTTGCTACCCGACCCTCTTCATTTCTCACGCCTATCGGTCGAAGCAGCGCTGTTTTTGCAAGACTCATCGCCATATCGGCTGAGCCACCTATACCAACACCGATGATGGTAGGCGGGCAAGGTTTTCCGGCAGCGTTAAGCACGGCATCAAGCACAAACTTCTTTATTGCCTCTACTGTTTCTTCTTCCGGCTTGGGTGTGAACATAGCGAAAGCCCCGACATTCTCCGAGCCACCTCCTTTTGGAAACACGAGTAGTTCAAGTCCATTAACATTGAAATCCGCGATTTTGTAATTTATGTGTGGTATTCCGTCACCTGTGTTCGTTTCTCCGCCCTCTCTTGTTATCGGATTCACCACGTTTGGACGCAAAGGGATTATCTCCGTTGCTTCCCTCACGCCCTCTCTTATGCCACTTTCAATATCGTTCAGATTTATGTTTATGTTGCCACTTCCGAACGTCACAAAAAAAAGAGGGAGACCCGTATCCTGACATAAAGGTCGTTGCAGCTCCTCTGCAAGCTTTACGTTATCGAGCATCGCCTTCAACTGCACCCGCGCTATTTCATTCGTTTCTTGCTCGTATGCGCGATTCAGCGCCTGTTTCACGTCCTCCGGGAGTGTTGTCTCCGCTCTTTTCAAAATGTTTATCGTTACGTCCTTAATCAACTTTTTCGTGATCATTTGCCAATAGATATTTGATGAATTTTTATATAATACGTAAACACAAGAAAATAAATTATTGACACGGATTAACGCAGATTAACACAGACAGATGATAAAAATCAACAATCTTTAACTTAAATAAGTCCGCGTAAATCTGTGTAAATCTGTGTCTTATCTTATTTTAAATAGAAGGAAGTTATGGTTTAAATATATACAATGAAAAGAGGAGGAGAAAGAAAATGGGGGTAGAAGTATTGGATGTTAGGGATATAATGACACCGCAAGTCGTGACCGAAGATGAGGAGACACCAATCAGTAAAATATCAAAGGATATGGAACTATCGGGAATAGGAAGCGTGGTTATAACCTCAAAAGGCAAACCAGCGGGGATAATCACCGACCGGAACATAGCGATAAAAGTTATAATGGGGAATAGGAGACCAGATGAAATCAAGGCAAAAGAGATAATGTCCTCTCCTTTGACCACTATCGCGCCAGACGTATCTGTTGAAAAAGCATGCGAACTCCTGGCAGAGAAGGGCATAAGAAGACTGCCGGTGATTGAAGAGGACGTGCTCGTAGGCATTATAAGCGTGAGAAACATATTGTCGAGAAATCCGACTTGTGTGAGCAAATTCTATCCAACAACGGAATGAATGATTTGTGAAAACCCAAAAATCGAAAGTTATTTATATATCAAACCCCTAACAAATATATGGGGGTGATGTAAAAAAAAATGTTGTTCATAACATGCGTGAGAGTTAATCCGGGCATGGTAGAGGAAGCGAAAAAATTCGGCGACAAGATACTCAAAGAGCCACCTGAGGGCGTCAAGTTCCTGCAAGTGTATCACACACTGGGCAGATACGATGCGATATGGATTTACGAAGCGGAAGACGCGAAAGTGATAGAGGATTTCCTTCACGAAAGCAGGGAAGTCTCGACTTCTGAAACCTGGGTTGCCTTTGCCCGGGAGATGTAAGACCATAGGGGATAAGTTGTTTATCCCCTCTTTTCTATTTTTTTATATAAAGTGTAACTTCCTTCTATTTAAGACACAGATTTACACGGATTTACGCAGATTTATTTTAGTTTAACCGTGTTTGTTGATTCTTATCATTAAGCCCTTTCAGGGCTTGCGGGAA
>JAYEII010000040.1:0-12079 GCA_034660015.1 Methanobacteriota archaeon
GGCGGTATTCATCCAAGAGAAGCTGCGCAGCATCACGCATCCGAAATAAAAAACGTCGTCTCGCGTGTTTTTAGAGGTGCAGAGGCAGAGGAAGGGGGTTTTTCGCTGGATAGCATAGATGCAATCGCATTCTCGCAGGGGCCGGGTATGGGTCCCTGTCTCAGAACAGTAGCTACGGCAGCGAGAGCACTCGCTATATCTCTAAAAATACCTCTTGTTGGCGTTAATCACTGCATCGCCCATATAGAAATCGGTAGATGGCAATGCGGAACGAAAGACCCGGTTGTGTTGTATGTAAGTGGAGCGAACTCTCAAGTTCTTGCATACCGTGCCGGCAGGTATCGCATCCTGGGAGAAACGCTGGATATAGGGATAGGGAATGCATTGGACAAGTTTGCTCGCTATTTAGGGCTGAGCCATCCAGGAGGCCCAAAGATAGAAGAGCTGGCTTCCAAAGGCACCGAATACGTTTATATGCCGTATGTAATAAAGGGAATGGATTTGTCTTTTTCCGGGCTCACCACTGCTGCTAAGGACGCTATAAAGGTACATCGTCATAAAACCGAGGATGTCTGCTATTCCTTTCAGGAGACGGCTTTTGCTATGCTCACTGAAGTAACCGAGCGAGCAATGGCACATCTCGGTAAAGATGAGATGCTGTTAGCTGGTGGCGTAGGTGCGAACCGAAGATTACAGCAAATGCTGCAAACCATGTGCCACGACCGAGAAGCAAAATTTTACGTTCCTGAAAATAAATATTTAAAGGATAACGGCACAATGATTGCTTATCTCGGTCTGCTTCACTACAAAACCGGCGATACAACGCCGATTGATAAATCCGCGGTTAACCCTAATTACCGACCTGACGAGGTGGAAGTCACATGGAGAGAACAAGAACAAAACTAAAAATAGCAGTTGCAGGAAAAGGCGGTGTGGGCAAAACGACCATTGCAGGTACGCTTGCCCGTCTCCTTGCGAGAGAGGGGCATCCCGTAATTGCCGTAGATGCCGACCCTGCGATGAATTTGAAATTTACATTGGGCATAAAAGAGAATCCTACACCCATATCCGCGTTAAAAGACCTGATTTTTGAGCGCACGGGTGCTTATTCCGGGACGGGCATCTACAAACTGAATCCAAAAGTAGATGACATAATCACGAAATACGGTGCAGAAGGACCTGATGGTGTAACGCTGCTGGTAATGGGAACGATAGAGAAGGGTGGCAGTGGCTGTATTTGTCCCGAGAGTGCCTTCCTTCGGTCTTTGCTGCAGCATATCCTGTTCAAAGAAAATACGGTTATAATGGACATGGAAGCGGGAATAGAGCATTTAGGCAGAGGAACTGCAAAAGGGGTTGACTTGATGCTCACCGTGGTAGAACCAGGGATGAGGTCAGTGGAGACCGTAAGCCGAATAAAGAAGCTCGGTGAGGATATAGGCATACACAACATAGCAGCAGTGATAAACAAAGTTATGGATTCTGAGATGGCGAACAAGATAGAAACTAAATTAGATGAGATAGGGATTCCTCTGCTGGGCATTATCCCTTATGAACTGGCATTGATAAAAGCAGATATGGAAAGTGAAGCACCATTAGACGTAGGAG
Organism: Methanobacteriota archaeon; assembly: GCA_034660015.1. GTDB lineage: Archaea > Halobacteriota > Syntropharchaeia > Alkanophagales > Methanospirareceae > QEXZ01. The sequence continues at coordinate 1,609 of JAYEII010000040.1, forward strand.
GAGAAGCGGTTGAACATATAAAAATGCTAAAAGAGAAGATTTTTCGTATTTGTATAGCCGATGTAAAAAACCACGAGATTTCACAAGATTAACACAAGAAACGAGGTTAATAAAGGGTAAATTAATCAATAATGTACAGAGACATGGACAATATTATCTCTTCTTCTGTGGAAATCTGTGTAATCTTGTGGTTAGCTAAACAAATGCGATTTTTCTTTAGCTCTCTTTAACTTTGGCTTTAGCCTTTGATTTCGCAGTTGCCGCCGCCCATTTCACCTTCCTTCTTTTTCTCCCCAGTCTTATCATATTGCGTTCGCACTTAGAACTGCAGAAATAAAAAACTGTTCCATCTCGCTTTACATACATCTTCCCACGACCCAGCTCTATTGGCGAATCACAAAACGAACATTTCTTCTCCATCTAAAATTATCTCCTAAATAATTTCCTCACTTCTCTATCTGTCTCCAGCAGCACAATAACGTCGCCTGTTTTTATAGGTCCCCTGCAATTCCTCGTTATAATTCTCCCTTTATTCCTCCCTTCTTGTACCTTACACTTTATCTGCGTGGATTCGCCATGCATTCCTGTCCTGCCTACTATTTCTATTACCTCTGCTGGTGTTCCCCTCTCTTCGCTCATTATAATTATCGTCCCCTATTTAGTTTAGTTACGTTACAGTACAGTACAACATTACCCCTTTAGTTTCTCCAGCTCCGCTATAATCCCCTCAACCACTTCTTCTGCTTTCCCGGGGTCAACGATGGCAGCAGAGGCACAACCTTTATTTATACCACAAGCAGCGCCTAAATCACGCTGGCTTTTTATATACACGTAAGGAGCACCTTTCTCTTCACATAACGGTGGAAGATGCATTAATATCTCCTCTGGCGTAACATCCTCACCAATCAGCACTAACTTTGCCATTCCCCTTTCTATGATTTTTGTGGTTTCATTTGTCCCCTTCTTTACGCTACCCGTAGTCCTTGCCAGATCCAATGCCTCTAACGACGTACTTTGTAACTCCTCCGGTACCTTGAATTTAACGTACACCGGCATATTTGCAGTTCCCTTTGCCTTTTGTTTTTCTTCTTTTTCTTCCTTGCTCATCTTTCATCCCCCCCTAAACCTACAATGTCATCTGCGCTTTTACTTTGATATTAGATATCGCTTTAAGCTTATAGTCTTCAAACAGGACAGGCTGTACACTATCGGTCGGCACACTCAGTGAAATCTCCTTTGTACGACCATATCTTCCTCTGTTCACTATCGCTGCATTTATCAATCCTAAAATGTCCAGTTCCGAGACCAAATCGGTAACACGCCGCTGCGTTAACGCCTCCATGCCCAGATGCCCACACAATTTCCGGTACATATTATAGACTTCGCCGCTGGAGAAGCGGCTTTTGTTCCTTTCCCGGTGTAGCTGGAGCACACTACTTAACACGATTTTTGACTGTAGCGGCAGTGTTTTTACCACTTCAACTATTCTGTTCGCTTCTATCTTTTTACCTGCGAGCCGCACATGCTCCTCCGTTACCCGCTCGGACCCCGTGCGTTCTGCAATTTCCCCTGATACGCGTAGCAGGTCAAGAGCACGCCGCGCATCACCGTGCTCCTGAGCAGCGAAAGCAGCGCAAAGCGGTATCACCGAGTCGTCTAACGCCGATTCGTTGAACGCTATTTCCGCCCGTTCACCTAGAATATCCTGTAGCTGGTTCGCATTGTAAGGCGGAAATATTATTTCTTCCTCACCTAACGACGACCTCACTCTTTGGTCTAATAGGTCAGTAAAGGTCAGGTCATTTGAGATGCCTATCATGCTTATTTTTGCGTGATTTAGCTCGCTGTTTATCCTTGAGAGATTATATAAAGCCCCCTCTCCTTTGCCTGCTAACCTGTCCACCTCGTCCAATACCACAATTACACATCTATCTTCTGTATCTACCGCGATCTTGAACTCTGAATACATCATATCCGTCGGCCATCCGATCATCGGAATTTGCTGATTAAATGCCCGTGCAAGATAAGCAAAAACCCGATACTGCGTATCAAATACCTCACCGTTGATATATAGCATAATACATTTGCTGCCCCTTTTACCCGCCATCTCTTCCAATTCCTTGCTTACATATTTCACCGTAGCGGTCTTACCTGTTCCCGTCTTACCATATATCACGATATTAGAAGGTGTCCCCCCTTTTAACGCGGGTGATAACGTATCTGCTAAACCTCTTATCTGCTTCTTCCGATGCGGTAAATTCTCAGGGACATAGGTAGGGCGAAGCACCTCGCGGTTTGTAAATATCTTGCCATCTCCCATCAGGCCATCGAACAGGTTTTCCATATCTTCTCTTTACCCCTCTTTTTATATCTTATTTTTGTAAACTAATTTCAATAAGAATGTGAAGGTAATAGGGTATAATAAAAGTATTGTTTTCAGGTATGCTTCTACTGGAGCACTTGTCTTGCCTGCACCGGCAGGCTATATGCAGAACGGAGGAACGATGAACGAAAAAATAAAGGAATATTTGGAGACTAAGTACGAAACGCCGTTGCGAGTACTGAGTGTAAAGGAGTTGGGATTGGAGTCGCAAGAACAAAAGGAAGATTTAGGAGAAATAAAAGGGTTTGGATATGGCAAACCGTATTTCGTGAAGTTTCAGACGGGCGGCGCGGGAGAAATAAAAGAGGTGGTTATCTCATCGATGAGGGGAGATGGATTTGGGCATGACCATTTCGCTGACCGTGCGCAAATACTGATATGGCAGCACCATGCCTTTAATACGCTGCCGAAACACGTAAAATCGCTCGATGTCGGTTACTTTACACGGGACGGGAGGATGGAATCCGCGAGTGATGCGGAGGAATATTTCATCACATGCGATAAAGTAGAAGGCGCAGAATACGTTAAAGACCTGGATAGGCTGAGGGGCGGTGGGGAAGTGAGAGGAGAGGATGAGGAAAGGGCATCTGCTCTGGCTGCCTATTTGGCTGATATTCACGCGGTCAAAAGAGACGATGCGCAACTTTATGTGCGAAGGATACGGGAATTGGTGGGGCATAGCGAATGCATATTCGGGCTCACGGATAGTTATCCGCCTCGAAATGAGTTCATAACGAGCGAAGAGCTCAGGGATATAGAGAAGCTCAGTATAGACTGGAGATGGAAACTGAAGGAGAGAACAAAAAGGTTGTGCATGGTTCATGGCGATTTCCATCCATGGAACGTGATGTTCCGTAAAGGGACCGATTTTACCGTGCTTGACCGCAGTCGAGGAGAATACGGGGAAGCCGCTGACGACGTCTCCGCGATGACCATAAATTATCTCTTCTTCGGGCTGCTCAAGACAGAGGGCAATGCGATTGACCGCGGGTTTAAGAAGTTATATGACTTGTTTTTTGATACGTATCTTGAAAAGACGGGTGATTACGAGTTACTGGAGGTAATACAGCCGTTTTATGCGTTCCGCGGGCTTGTAGTTGCTTCGCCGGTCTGGTATCCAGGCATATCGCTGGACACGCGGATGGAACTGTTTAACTTTATACGGAACGTGCTTGAGGAAAAGGAGGAGTTTGATTATAAGGGTGTGGATAAGTATTTTGGAGGATAGATAGAAATACGACAACAAGGCTGCGTGAGAGTATAGGAATAATCTGAAGCACCAATGAGCGGATTGTAGAATCAATACCAGAGATGTAGCGATTATGCGTTGTATACGGAACACTGCAAATCAGTCGCCGAGGCACGAGGTCAGCTGCATTTGTCTTGTTAGGTGTACCGTTCCGATTATGTTTCTTGGGAGGGTATTTCTAACTCATCGAATACTTGTATTAGTTTATTTATTGCAACTATGACATCAAGCAATCTTTTATTCGCATCTTCGATCAGTGATCCTTCAGGAGTATCCCAAGTCCCATGGGCTTTACCTTTCCCTCTTCTTATTTGTAGTTTGTTTAAAACACCATGTATAAGCGGAATTTGATCTCCATTGTTTGAGGACTGTAAAATGAATTTTATCAATCCAAGGGGTCCAAGGTTTTCATCGTCATTTCCCAAACTGGCTGCAATCTTTCTTAAAGGTTTGACCTGAAATCCCTCGTTTGTCACGTTGGCCAAAGCAATTATGAAATCATGCCATTGGTTTGAGTTTTCTGAATTCACATAATACAATCCCTTGCTAGCTGAATCCCAACTTCCGCCTTTGGGTGACCATATAGTATACCCTTCTACACCAACCTTTAAGTTCCCAAGTTTCTCAAGGGATTCTTGGAGTTGCTCTAGTTTTGATTTCTCATCTGGAAATTCGGCTTCAAAGTCTGTTTGGAGTGCCCGCTTAGAAATACCTCCTTTGGGTTCTTCGTTATACTGCAACCAATGAAGCTGTTCTTTATAAGGGAGATGTGCGAGGTACACGGCATAAGTGTGAACCTGGTTGTACTTGTTAATATCATAAGTCTGTAAATACCAACCGCCTCTACAGGAAATGGTACGTTCTGTTAAATCATACTTGTCAGGATTGTTTTTGTATTTGTCCAAAACTTCAGCTTTAAAAAAGATGGGGCTAATTTCAAATGGTAGATCACTTTTAGTGAAATAATTGGCGAAGTTGACAGGATCAAGAGAGTAGTCTTTGAGAACCTTGCGGTTTTTCCAATCGTGCACTATACATTTAATGTATTTTTTCTCTTCTTCCTCTTCATCATCGCGGATTCTCCAAGAAAGCAACTGTTCCTTAGGTGTTTTGGGTCTTTCAATCTGAGCTCCTCTGAAGTCAATATATTCGTCGTCACATATTCTAATCTCAAATTTAGCTTCATACTCTGTTGGCTCAAACTGTTCGGTAATACACGAATTGAACGAAGGGAAATCCGTGTTGTAACGATTGAATTCAGAATAGCGAACTAAAACCCACTTGCCGAGATAAAGCAGTTTGTCTAGCGTGGTTCTCCTGATTAATATCAGATTGACTGTGTGGTGATTTATAATTTTTATCTTTTCGATTTCCTCACCAAGCCCATTAAGAACGCAATAGGAATTTTTTCTTGAAGACCAGTGTAGATCTAATGGATGCGTAACCAGTTGGTGAAACTCGTAGTAGTGTTCTTTTCCTTCGGGATTTCCGTAGTAGTATCGATGGAAAAACAACGGTATGTCTGATTTGTGGAAATCTTCATAGCTTCCCCAACAGGGCTCAAGCCAATGCTCGTCGCCACTCATAACATGGTCGTAGGCTGCTGAAGATTGGCTGAAGCTGAAGTTTGGCAGACTTTCCTTGAGGAAATCAATGCGCCCTTCAGGACAAAGCATAGGGTAAATCCAGTACCCACTGCCAGACCCTAAAGTGGAGCAATGGAGAACTATCCATCCATCAAACTCTGAGAATATGAATTCCCAGTTGCGTGACCGCATAACTCTCTCTCCGGGCGATTCTTTATGTGAATTACGAACTTCCTGTATCCTACTTATGATGCTTTGAAAAATTGGTTCTAACAATGATCACTCCACCTTTATTTTCGACACTATTCTGTCATTTACACCTAACAGTGCTTTTTATAGTTATTCTATTATTCCCTACCTCGTATAAATAATCATTTGCTAATTACTAGTTCATATTTGCAATTATTCCATGTATATTAAAATCACTTTACATCACGTCATAAGCCAGCTACGTCTTTTATTATTTCTGCCTACCATGTTCTAATCCGCCGAGCCATCTCTTCGTTGGAAATAACTTTTCCAGTACGGGAGTCCGCCAGCCCGCGCTCAACCATGCGCTCGAAAGCAAGTTCGCGTATGATCTCCTCGTAGGTTGCATCCTCCGGTTGCTCTTGGATGATTTCAGCCATTCGCACTTTTAAAGATGACATTGTTCTTGTTCTCCTTATGACCGAACATTGCTTTTTATCTTTATTCTATTATTTCTCAATTGTGTATAAATAACCGTAGTAATCTGGCATACCTATAAGACTATCGGAGATTAGAATCGAAGATTCTAAAGCGATAAAAACTTTTTAAAATTGTGAGATGACCAAATTTTACGAGGTGAGGAAAAGAGACGGTGCGGCACGAATAGGTATTTTGTTTCTACATGGAGGAAAAAAAGCCAGAACACCTCTGCTGTTCCGAATTGATTTGTTAAGTGCGGGTGAAGAAGTAATCAAAGTAATCCATGCTGAAAATCCGAACTTCGACGATTTATTTCAGGAAGTGCTTTGGAACGCCCCACGAGGCGTGGTCATCCTGCCGGAAGTTCATCCTATGTTTACAAGGGTAAAAGAAGCAATACCCTCGCTATTTGTCGATTTTTTCGTGCTTTCTTTCGCTTCGGCGATGCTAAACAGCCCACGGGATTTTGTTCGCAGGATAATTGATGCGAGGAACGCAATACCGCCTGATGCGGCGCTGTGGGTTCCAGCGATAGCGACGGCGGAGAATGCTGCACTTATGTTTTACATGGGCGTGGACGTAATAGACGATACGAACGCGGTGGTAAAAGGGTGCCAGGGTATTTATCTCATGGAAGACGGGGGAGTAGGAGCGAGTGAACTGGACGAATTACCGTGTAATTGCCGTGTTTGCGCTTCTTTGGCTATAGATGAGTTAAAGCAGAAGAATAACAAGGAACGGGCTTCATTAATCGCAAAGCACAATACGCTGGTGCTGGATAAAGAGGTAAAAAAAGCAAGAGCGTGCATCAGAGCGGGCAATTTGCGTGAGTACGTGGAGATGCGAGTCAGGTCGTCACCTTTTTTAACCGCTGTGCTTCGCATTTTAGACAGCGAAGAAGAAGCGTATTTTGAACGCCGAACGCCAGTCGCTCGAAATCGGTGTATGATGGCAAATACAATGGAATCGCTGAAAAGGACAGAAGTAAAGCGGTTTGCGAGCAGGGTTCTGGAACGGTATGAACCGCCAGCGAGGAAAATATTGCTGATATTACCGTGTTCTGCGAGGAAGCCTTATTCCACGTCACCGTCTCACACGAGGTTCATAGATGCGATTGCTGGTTATAGAGGACAGATACATGAGTTGATTTTAACGTCGCCACTGGGTGTAGTGCCACGAGAGCTGGAAGTGGTTTATCCCGCAGCATTCTACGACATTCCAGTAACGGGCTACTGGGATGCCGAGGAGCGGGAATGGGTATCCTCGTGCTTGCGTGCATACATTGAGCGGAAAATGAAGAATTATGACGTGGTGGTTGCGCATCTCAGCGGTGCGTATAGAGAGATATGCGCATCGGTTGCGGAAGATTCAGGCATAGAAATCGCATACACGTGCGAAGCCAACGAAGGGACAACTTCAAAAGAGGCTTTGAACAGGCTGAAGGAGCGAATAGCCGGGTTGTGTGGTGATAAACAGCGATTATCGGGATTTGAGATGAAAAAGAGCATGATAAAAGCGATGGCGGATTTTCAGTTTGGTCTCGGTGCTGGAGGGCAACTGCTGGGCGAAGGAGGAGGGGAAAGACTAAAAATAAACGGTAAGTTCCCTTCTTACAAACTCAGCTCGAAGGGTGACGTTCTTGCAAGAATCGTGCCTGCATACGGGCTTTTAACTCTTACGGTGAAAGGAGCGCGAAGAATTGAAAATTTGCTTTCTTCCTACACGCTGGAAATAGGCGATTTTGTTCCACGAGGTTCGATATTAGCGCCGGGGGTTGTAAACGCGGGTGAACAAATAAGAGTGAACGATGAGGTCGTGTTCTGCGGCGAGAAGGCATTTGGTGTGGGTAGAGCGAAAATGAGTGGTTGGGAGATGGTGGAGTCGCGGAAGGGTATGGCAGTGCAGGTGAGGGAGGTGGAAGAAGTTTGAAGCAAAAATTTCAAAAAGGCGAAGAACTCTTTATATATCTGAAAACATTACAATAATGTCACCTATGACAAAAGAAGAAAAAAAGGCAAGGAAGGAAGAAGAGGAAGAAGTGCCAGAAGGCTTTGTGGATGCAGCAAATGAATTCTACAATTCCGTGGATGTTATTTTCAAATGTTTTGATGATATATACACAGATTATCTACAAGGCGAAGATATCCGGGCAAAATTAAAGGGGTTTTTGAGGGCTAAACCATCTATATACCATCTAATCGATGATACGCTTTCGGGATCCTCGGTTGGGATGTGGCTTGATAAAGTAGGGGTAGAGAAAGAAAAGATGGACAAAATAATCTTATTTAAAAAGCATTTTTTAGATTTAGCAGACGAGATATATTTTGTCAGTATAGAGGAAGAATTCGGATATACCAATGCAGGAGTTAATATTTCACCAATATTTTCATTTCATGAAGAACACGGCACCCCTATCATTGAATTGAAATTTCTTTCTGGCAATAAAGAACTATTGTGTTTAAAACATCCATTAGCAATTGTATACGCTTATGCGGAAGAACTACAAGAAATTGTGAAAGACTGTCTCGATACGATGAAGGATAAAAGTATCAGAACAGTGGACATTAAAATGTTAAAACTATCAGCAAATAATCTGCAGAAAGGGGCAAAGGAAATTTTGGATTTTATTGAGGAGATAGAAAAACAGGGAAGGAAAAAATAGGAGAAGAAAATGGCAGAAGTGTTGGCTAAGCATGACAAACTGTTTCGTTGCGATTTAAGTGAATATTGGCAGAGAGAGATGCATGAAAAAGTTAAAGATAAATATATAAAACCCAGAAAAGAAATAAGGAAGAGTAAAGAAAAACTAGAAGAAGCGAATATTAGAAGTGGATTCCTCGAATATTACAAACATTTCCCGTCCAAGAGGCGATCAATGAAATTTCCGCACTACTTTAAATATGCTCCTGAAGAGGTACAAGCAATTTTTATCTCACTATGGAAGCATAGTGTTGAAGAAAAAGGGATAAGAATAAAGACGTCAATAGCAGGAGTAGATAGAAATATAAATGCCCTTTTTATGCCTCCTATGTTACATGATTTAGGACACACACCATTCCTACATGGATTAGAACCAAAAACAAGCCTGCTACAAGATTTATCACCCCAATATCTATTGGTTGACCGCTGCACAAAATTCGTTTTTGCACCTATCGCCGCTTTGTCCTTTGCTTTGGGATTAGCCTTCTATTTGTATGCTAATGTTGGTATGGCTGTTGGTCTCATTGGAATAGGAATCACATCGCTGTTATTAACAATAGTGTTCTCGGTTACGAAGTCCGCCTTAAAAGGATGAGGGTATGATAAGCCTGAACAAAGGGGAAGAAGAAAAAATAGAGATTACTACGAATAAACTTTCTATAATAATACCAGTCAGCATTCTTGCTTTTATTTTTGTTTTAAATCTCTATTTTGAGATAATATTACCACAGCTAATATCTGAGCTGTCTTTGAACGAAGTGATCTTATTGAACTTTGGATTACTGTTATCTTGCCTTTTTGTGATGATTGTAGCGAGTGTTGTCGAATTAATTACAGGGGCAATGCGAAAATGGGTTAAAAGAAGGATAAAATGGTGAAAAAACCATTGCCTAAAGTTTTCTCACCTCAACCCCAAACAACCGCTCAAAGTTCCGCTCTATTTCCTCTTCCGTTTCTGCGAGCTCAATCTTCCTTTGCCTTGATATCTCTTCATACACCGCTTTTACGTGCTGCGGAACGTTCCTCTCTTCCTCTTCGATAGGCGAGAGATAGGGTGCATCCGTCTCGGTAAGTAAATGCGAAATTGGTACTCGTCTCGCCACCTTCCTCATGCTCTTGCTTCGCACGATAGACGCAGGCAGCGAAATGTAGTATCCCTCTTCGCATATCTGCTCCGCAAGCTGCGGCTTTCCCGTGAAACAATGAAATACCGCTTTCCTTATGTCCTCATCGGTGATGATTTTCAATCCTTCTGCTATTGCCTCGCTACCCGTACCACGCAAATGAAGCACAACAGGCAAATCAAGCTCCTTCGCCAACGCAAGAAACTCCACAAATACTTCCTTCACCCTCTTTATCTTTAACGGGTCCCTTATCCAATGGTAATCAAGCCCTATCTCGCCAATACCCACAATTCTTCCTTTGTTCTCTGATATGAACTCCTCATACTCGCCTATCTCCTGGTCCGTTTTCCCGCCCACGTGTATTGGATGCAGCCCGAGCGTAACGAAAACGAAGTCCGTATGCAATTCCGCAAGCTCTAACGCAGCCTTTGCATCTTCAGGCTCTACGGCACTTGTCACCACGCCTTTTAATACCTGCTCCGCTTCCTCTATTACTTGCTCTCTATCCGCATCATACTGCTCAAACGTTAGATGACAGTGTATGTCTATGATTTCAATCACCTCGAAACCTTTCTTTAAACCTTTTCTTAGAAAGAAAAGCTTTACCAAAAGAACTTTATTTGTTTTTCTTTTAGCCCACATTCCGCACCTACTGATATAAATCACATCTAATTCCTAATTTAATACATAACTTTAAATAAGCCACATTTCCTGTCGAATATTAATGTCACAAAATGTCATAAGTATGTGGGGGGAGTCC
>JAYEII010000041.1:0-12071 GCA_034660015.1 Methanobacteriota archaeon
GGAGCACGAGGGAATTGTTAGCGAAGTTGGAAAGGGCGGGAGTAAGTTATGAAAAAAGGGAAGTAGGGGTAGCAGAGGAGGCAGTGAGAGAGGTTCTGGAAGGAAAGACATTTGTGTTCACCGGGCGGATCGCTATGCCGCGAGAGGAAGCGAAGGGCATAGTGGAGCGACTTGGTGGAAAAGTAGCATCGAGCGTGTCGAAACGCACGGATTATGTGGTGGCAGGCGAAGAAGCGGGTTCTAAGTTGGATAAGGCGGTACGGCTGGGTGTGAAGATAATAGATGAGGAGATGTTTATGAGATTAACAAGAAAACAGAAAATAAATTAGGGACACAGATTAACGCAGATTAACATAGATGATAAGAATTAACACGGTTAAACTAAAATAAATCTACGTAAATCAGTGTAAATCTGTGTCTTAAATAGGCGGAAGATATACTTTATATACAATAAAAAAAGCGAAAGCTTTAAAAATCAAAAATCTTTTACCTTTCTATTTACTAAACAAACGAGAACCATGCTTCCCCTCTATCTTGACCTCTCTGGTAAAAGAATCGCTGTATTTGGTGGAGGTGCGATTGCCGAGAGGAAACTACGGCAGATTTTGGAAACGAACGTAGAAAGCGGGGAGATAAATGTAGAAGTTTACAGCCGGGATTTCACGCATTGGATAGAGAAGACGCGGGAAAAGGGGGAGATACAGTGTTTCAGGTGTGATTTGCGGACTCAGAATCTGGAAGACATTGTAAAAGGGGCTTTTTTAATCCTCGTGTGTACCGATGATGAAACGCTGAACACGCGTATTTTAAAAGCAGCGGCGGAGTTTGACGTCCTCGTTAATTATAGAGATGAAGGAGATGCTTTTATGTCTTCCGTTGTAAACAAAGGTGGGTTCCTGATTTCCGTCTCTACGCGTGGGAAAGGGCCTGCAATGGCAAGATATATGAAAGGGCAGATTATGTCGCTTATAGAAGATAAAGAGGAAAAGATGCTGCAAATCCAGACACGGCTCAGGAGATATTTAAAAGAAGAGAGGGATTTAGAAGAATCCAAAAGGAGAGAGATTTTGAACCAGGTTTTGAACGATACAGAATGCAGGGCTGCTCTTGATGCTCCAGTCGAAGTTGCAGAAAAGCGCATATTAAAAATTGTGGAGGATAAATACGTATAAATAAACATAATAAAACATAACCCTAAAAATGCATAAAATCGGCTCTTTATGGTTTTCGCATAAAAAGTGCAGTGTAGAGGAACTTGAAGAGATAGCGGAGAGATTGAATCCAAGCATATTTGCCGATGACCCGCGTGTGTGCGGCTATGTAGTTATAAAAACGTGTAACCGTGTAGAGGCATACATCAGCGCGGAAAAATCAAGGACCGTGTTAGAAGAAGTCGTTAACCGGTTGAAATTGGAAAAGAGCGGGATTTTCGTGGGTAAGGATGCCTTAGAGCATCTTATGCGAGTTGCTTGTGGGCTCGAAGCGATGATAGTAGGCGAAGACCAGATTCTGGGGCAGATAAAGAAGTGCTATCTGGAAAGTAAGCTCGAAGGCACGATGGACCGTCTTCTGGACATGGCATTTGGCAGGGCGATAAAAACGGCGAAGCGAGCGAGGAGCGAAACGAGAATAAACGAAGGGTCGGTTTCTATTGGCTCCGCAGCGGTTGAACTTGCAGAATACGTAACCTGGGGACTGGACGGAAAAAGCATACTTGTAATTGGTGCAGGGGAAATGGGAACGCTGGTAGCACGGGCTATTTCAGAAAAAAAATTGAAAGCCATGTTTATTGCGAATCGAACGTATGAAAGAGCGAAGAGACTTGCAGGAGAGGTTGGCGGTAAGGTGGCAAAGCTGGATGAAAGTGAGCGGTGTCTCTCTGTTTGTGACGTTGCCATAAGCACTACCTCAGCACCGCATTATGTTCTGGATTATGTTTTGATGAAACGCGTAATGGCACATCGTAGAAATGATAACGACCTTCTCATTATAGACATTGCTAATCCAAAGGACGTGGAGGAGAGAGTTGGGGAGATAGAGGGGGTGGAATTGTATAATCTGGACAGTTTATACGAGATAAGTGAGGAGAACCTGAAGAAGCGGCTTTCTGAGGTATGTAAAGTAGAACTAATAATAAGGGAAGAGATAGAACGGTTTAAAACGATTTTAAACCGCGAAGAGATAGAACGGGTTATTGCATTGATTCACAAGCACGGGTCGCGGATAAGAGAAGAGGAGAAAAGGAAGGCGCTCGGCTATATTGAGAAAGGCAGGGACCCGAAGGAGGTATTGGAAGGTTTTTCACATGCCGTTTTGTCTAAAGCTTTTCACTTACCAACCCGGATACTCAGGAGTTATGCGGTAATGCGAGGTGCGGGTTCAGGTGAGAATGATGCTGATGACGATAAAGATAACAACAATAATAACAATAATAACTGTGATTTTATAGATTTTCTTATGGATGAGTTCGAGAAGGAGTTGGGTAAGGGCGAAGAGGAGTAAATCAAATGTTCCCAACAGTTAGAATGAGACGTTTGCGCGAGCTAAAACTGCTAAAAGAAACACGGCTTTCCACTGACGACCTGATTCCCCCGGTGTTTATTGACGAGAACATAGAAGGCGAAACTAAAAACCCGATTGATTCCATGCCCGGGCAATACCGATTTTCAATAGAAGGAGCAGTAAAAGAAGTTTCGGAAGCCCGTTCACTGGGCATAAAATCGGTGCTGTTGTTCGGAATACCACGAAAGAAAGACGAAACGGGGAGTGAAGCATTCAATACGGAAGGAGTAATACAAAGGGCGGTTAGAAAGCTAAAGAAAGAGGTGGAGAACGTTGTAATTATCACCGATTTGTGCCTCTGCGAATATACAACTCACGGGCATTGCGGACTTGTAAATGTCGAGAATGGACATGTGCTCAATGACCCTACACTGGAACTGCTGGGTAAAATAGCGGTGAGTCAAGCAGAAGCAGGTGCGGATATTGTAGCGCCTTCGGGAATGATGGACGGAATGGTAAAAGTTATCAGGGAGAACCTTGATGATAAGGGTTTCACGGACACTGCCATTATGTCTTATGCGGCGAAATACAATTCCGCTTTATACGGGCCTTTCCGCGAAGCTGCTGATTCGGGCTACCAATTCGGAGACCGAAGCGGTTATCAGATGGACGTCTCAAATGCACGCGAAGCGCTAAGGGAAGTGGAACTCGACATAGAAGAAGGTGCGGACATCGTGATGGTGAAACCCGCTATTTTCTATCTTGACATCATTTCTAAGGTACGTGCAAGATTTGACGTGCCACTTGCGGCTTATAGTGTCAGTGGCGAGTATGCAATGATAGCTGCGGCATCGGAAAAGGGGTATCTGGACAGGGGCGAAGTTGTGATGGAAGGACTGACGGCGATAAAAAGAGCGGGTGCGGATTTGATCATCACGTATTTTGCAAAAGAAGCTGCTAAACTTTTATTTATAGAAAAATAATTTTTGTTACCACTGAGATTGCGGAGAGAGCGCTGAGATATGGCAAATAAATCTCCTGACTCTCTGTGTCCTCTGCGGTAAGCAAGTACGAAACATGAACTCGGAAAAACTCTTTGAACTCGCATCGAGATATATGCCAGGCGGCGTTAGCAGTCCGGTACGGGCATATAAGCCGTATCCGTTCTTCACGGCGAGTGCGAACGGCTCGCGGATATACGACGTTGACGGCAGGGAATACATTGACTACTGCTTAGCGTACGGACCTCTCGTTCTTGGGCACGGTAACGAAGAGGTGAAGGAAGCGGTGAGCGAACAGCTTGAAAAAGGTTGGCTTTACGGCACGCCGCATGAAGCCGAAATAGAGCTTGCGAAAAAGATAACGAACAATTACCCTTCTATTGAGATGGTCCGGTTTGTTAATACAGGAAGCGAAGCAACGATGGCTGCGATACGGCTTGCAAGAGGGTTCACGGGGCGAGATAAAATAGTAAAAATCGAGGGTGGTTTTCACGGCGCTCATGATTCTATGTTAGTGAAAGCGGGTTCTGGCGCCACGACATTTGGTATTCCCGACTCTGAAGGCGTGTCAAAGGACATAGTGAAAAACACGCTTCAAATCCCGTTTAATGACACGCTGGCACTTACCGATACGCTGGAGAAGAACTCGGGTGAGGTTGCAGCGGTGATAATCGAGCCAGTGATGGGGAACGTGGGACCGATACCGCCGGAAGAAGGCTATTTGAGCGAAGTGCGGAAACTAACGTCGGAAAATGACGTTTTGCTTATCCTTGACGAGGTGATTACCGGTTTCCGACTCGCTTTGGGCGGTGCACAGGAGTTTTACGGTGTGGATGCGGATTTAACGACTTTAGGTAAAATAGTGGGTGGCGGTTTTCCCATTGGCATGTTTGGCGGTAGGAAAGAGCTTATGGAGCTCGTGGCGCCTTCAGGTGCGGTATATCAGGCCGGGACGTTTAGCGGCAATCCGGTTTCCGTTACCGCGGGATTGAAAACGATAGAAATAATAGAGAGGGAGCAAGTGCCACAAAGAATAAACAAACTCGGTGAAAGGATGCAGGCTGCTTTAAGAGAATTATTGCGTGATTCGGGCGTTGAGGGTTGCGTTTCCGGTGTGGGCTCGATGTTCAAAGTGTTCTTCAGTCCTTCGGGAAAAGAGGTCAGGAACTATGCAGATGCGTTGAGTTGTGACAAGAACAAATATTTGCGGTTTTTTCATAAAATGCTTTCCTCCGGTGTATTTTTGCCGCCTTCGCAGTTCGAGACGAATTTCGTCAGTTTTGCGCATACGGATGAAGACATAGAAAGGACGATAGAGGCGTATAAGGAGAATATTAACTCCTAAAAAATTCCAAATCACAAGCACTAAATAACAAACAAAAACCAAATTCCAATTTTACTTTCCAAGCCATTTGCTCATTCTTCGCTCAATCTCTTCCTGGTCGAGTATACGTCCTTCTTCTATATCTTTCAACCCACGCTCAATTTTCTCTCGCACATAGATCTGATACTGGATGTCCTCAAATGAGGAGTCATCCGGGATCTGCTCAAGCATCTTTTGTACTTCTTCTTTTGCTGTACTCATTTTTTTTTTATGCTCCCTCACTCCTTCCCTCCCTAGCCAATAGTAACGTCAGCAAACAATAAGTCTTTCAACTCAAAGTATCTGTCTTTTTCTTCTCGGCTAAGCTCGTCTATAGAAAACATCATCCTGCGGTCCAGGTAGCAATACTCGCCACTCAACGCTTCAAACTGAGCCCTATTTAGTTTAGCGGGTATTTCAAAATTGTCGTCCTCAAAATCTTCTTCGTCAAACCGGTGTTTAATATGATACTGCTTATAAAGCTTACAGTATAGTTTATACGGGTCCATACTGCTGTATTTCTCGTAGTGCTTACCCCAAGCATCTTCTATAAACCCGGCGTCTTCATCACTGAACAAAGCACTGATATACTGTTTATGGCTACCCAACTCAAAGGAGTGTTCCAAATTCTCCGAAATCCAGTTGTCAAACTGCTCCTTAAATCTCTTCCTGTTGCCCGCCTTGAGATATGCAAACGCGAGGAACAAACCCCGCTGATAATCAGTAACGCTTGAGTTTTCCAATATTTCAATAGCCTTCTCATAGTTCCCCGTGAGTAAATACGCTTCTCCAAGTTCGTTATCCCAGACAAGTCTAAAGGTGTCTTTCAGGTCAATAATCTTCCGATAGGTCTTGACTGCATTATCTATGTCATCTATATCAAGATAAGAATATGCTATATCAGAAAGTATGGGCATCTCCTCAGGATATTTCAATGCCGCCTTTTCTAACCGCTTAATTCTATCTGGAACGTCATTCGCTTTTATCCATATCTCCTGTGTTTCTTCTTCACACTTTTTGTGTCGGTCCATTTTTTCACTGTTGTTAAATTTTAATTTCGTTCATATAAAAAAGCTTTTTGTGGAACGAGAAGATACTTTTTAACGGAGGGTAAGATATGGCAATAAGGATAGAGGGGGTATGGGTATATCCTGAGAATTTACGACGGGCACTCGTATTCCGTAAATTGCTTGGAAGAGGTAAAGAGTATGCCATCAGAAGAGAATCAGATAAGGCAAATACTTGTAAAGTTGGAGAAGAGGTATTATGAATAAGAAATACCCGGAGTTCCTGAAACCCTATTTGGAGGATGCAATAGCGATACCGGACCCCGAGGCGTTATCCGCAATTCTTGGAATAAAACGAAGAGAAGCAGAGAAGGTAGTGATAAGAACTAAAGAGGATTTAGCGGGATATAAAGTCCGAAGTGTCTTCTGCACTAAAGAAACGCGAGAATTAGAGAAAGAGCTTTTGAAAATCCTTTCCTCGTATGCGACAACGAAAAACGGAAAGGACAGGGCTCTTACGCTTACGCCTTCACTCAGCAGGGAGGAACTACAAACGAGATTTAAGGATGTGCGTGAGAGCAGGAAGTTGGAGGAGCAACTGGGTGGGGCGAAAATAGCGAGAGTGCGGGAAATAATTTCTGGAGCCGCGATAGAGAGGATGAGTTTTGGGAAATCGCCTCTTATCGCCATTCGTAGAAGAGGAATAGAAGCGGAACTAAAGGAATTTTATGGCGAGTTCGTGCAGGTAGAATTTCTCGATTCCACAGATAAAGCAAGGGAACTTTTGCAGAAGGAAAATATCATTCTGTTAATCGGTGAAGGCGCCGCAGAGGAGGGCGTGCTTGATGAACCGGGCATCATAAACATAGATATTAACAATTTGTCAGAACCATGCGAATTTTATCCCGAATTTGTCATTAATTCTTTCGTGGCAAAGAAGCAAGCAATAGAAGCAATAATAACACTATTAACCGAATTTGGAGAACTTAAGGATTCGTATATGTTCAAAGGTATCCTGATAGAGGATTTAGAAGACGTTCTGGGGCTTGTGGAAAAAGCAGAAATGGAGAATGGCAAAGCTGAAGCCGGTGCCGAACCCAGTTTTGACGACCTGATTTATCGGTATGAGGAGGAGCTAAACAAGGAAGCAGAGCGGATTATGCGAAGCGGCGGCGGTGTAGAAGAGTTTAAAGGTTATCTGGAAGAGGTTTTGGTGAATATGGTGGATGCGTTGATGCTTACCGGGGAAGACAAGGATGTTTTATGGGAGTGCGCGTATGATAATCTGGATAGCGGGTTGCCATTTGGGTTTTCGCGGGTGCCACTGCAGCGATTGCGACATGGATATAACAGGAAAAAGGCGGAGAGAAGATATTACAAGCTAAGAGAATTTGCAAAGCAATTGGAGCAACATAGAGCACAGGTGAGCACGGCAATCGAAAAGATTTTCTATCTCGATTTTATGCTGGCTGTAATGCAATTTAGCCGTGATTTCAAGTTGAATATGCCGGAACTAAGCGAAGAGGGGTTGGGCGTGTTCATGGGTAGAAACATATTTCTGGTCAGTGAAGAGCTGAGCGGTGGTGAGCCCGTGGTGCCAGTTTCTTATTCGATAGGAAAAACGAATTTGGGTATCTTCGGCGCGGCACCGCATCCGGTAGCCATTCTTACGGGTGCGAACAGCGGAGGAAAAACCTCGTTGTTGATTATGCTTGCAACTTCGGTCATTCTCACGGAGCTGGGTCTGCCGGTGCCTGCGGAGCGAGCGGAAATACCGCTGACGCCTCTGTATTTATACCGTCGGAAGATGATAAAGAAGACCGGGTCGTTTGAATATTCCATGCGTGCATTGAGCCGGATATTCATGCGAGAAGGCGCGAAGGTGGTGTTAATAGACGAATTGGAGGCGCTTACCGAACCCGGCGCAATGGGACGGATAATGGCAGCCATCTTGAATTATATGCCGAAGGATACGATTGCCGTGGTGATAACGCATTTGATTCATGAGTTGTTGCCGCATATAAGTATGGAGAAGGTGCGTGTAGATGGGATAGAGTCGGAAGGCTTGGATGCGGCGGGAAACATTATTGTTGATAGACAGCCGATGTTCAGCCATATCGGGTCGAGCACACCGGAACTAGTGATAAAGAAGCTTCTGGGACGCGTCAGGAAAGAGGAGTTAAAAACGGTTTATGAGGAGATAATAAAGGTGCTGGAGGTAGAAAGAGGGGAGGTGGGGTTGAAATAAACAAAAAATGAAAATAATATTATTAGAAAAGGAAAAAAGTGGAAAGGAAAACTAAAAACAAAAATAATTAGCGTCTTGGAATTTATGGTGCAGGAGGTGGATTAAAAATGGGAAAAAAAGAGCTCAACCCGGTATTAAGTGAGATTAGACACAAGGGGTGGGAAATTCTGGTTGAAAACTTAGGGATTTCCGGCGCGACAGAATTCATCATTCAGTATGAAAAAGGATATGGGGACTATACGGAGATGCGGAAAGAGATTTTCGACAAAAAGGGTTTAGATGAGATTTTAGAAGAGATGAATTCAATGAGTGGATATACGGAAAAATGAGCACGCTGCTCTAAGATGACTGGAACATGTTTCTCACAGAAAGAAAAAACCCCATGAAGAAACGCAAAGCAGAAGAAGGAGGGGAGATATACCTGTTTAGGGTGACCTTGAGCGATTGGTACGATAGGGTTAGAGGAATGCCATATCGAATCTTAGCTATTCCCGGAGAGTGCACACTGTACGAGTTAGCAGAATCTATCACAGACGCTTTTGACTTTGATTCAACTCAAAGAAACAAAGGCTCCTGGGAAGAATACTAAGTATCCACAAATTGTTGAATCTGTCGGGAAAGCACCCCCGCAATACGGCGATGAGGAAGAAGAATAAAATATTCTAACGCAGCTCTCTCAACGCCTTGACGTATCTCTTCTCCTTTATTCTTTAAAACTTTGTATATCTCGCCAAGAACAACGCGTCCAAGTAATTTCATCGCATCGTCCTTTGAATAGCCCTTTTTCAAGAGCCTATCAAGTGTCTTCTTGGTCTCAGGTGGATTATTTTCTCTAATTTGGTTCTCCACCACTTCAACATCGCTGCCCATTAAGTTCTTACGAACCGTTGCCTCGCTTAGCGCAAGACCAATTGCATTATCTTTGCCCTGTTCCCGCAGCCTATTTGCATATTGCTGAGCAGTCATTTCCGTGTATTTATAAAACTTTTTGTTTCATTTCATTTTTCCGTGATTCTGTTTTCTGTTTCTTGAATCTTTTGTAATAGCACGATTCAATGAACTGCCCCAGCGGCTTTTTCCAGGGTTCGGATTTATTGGGAACAAGGCTGCCAAACTTTTTGGGGTTCATTCCGAGCTTCTTTGCCATTTCTATTTGACGTGAACTGAGGTGATATTTTGTCCTGGCTGAAGACCAGACATCATCAGATATCTTCTTTTTCTTTTTCATTGTACACAAACTATAACATCCTTCTATTCAAGACACAGATTTACACGATTTTACACGGCATAGACTTATTTAAGTTTAACATTGTTGAATGTTATCATCTGTCTGTGTTAATCTGCGTTAATCAGTGTCAATAACTTATTTTCTTGTAAGAGCTATATAAATATGGGATTATGATCATAGGAACGCGAGGCAGCAAACTTGCAATATTGCAGACAGAGAAAGTACGTAAGCGATTAAAAGAAGCGGGATTGGAGCATGAGCTTACGATACAAACAGTGCGGAGTTTAGGCGATGCCATAACGGATAGGGGTTTATACGAAATGCCCGAGAAGGGTGTTTTCGTTAAAAAACTTGATATGCTGCTTTTAGAAGGTAAAATAGACATCGCCGTGCATTCCATGAAGGATATACCTCTGGAAAGGGACGAGCGGTTAGAGACGTCTGCAGTTTTACCTCGTGATTCTCCCTATGATGCGTTAGTGTCGAAGTATAGATTGGAGCAAATGCCTGAGAATGCGGTGATAGGAACGTCAAGCGTGCGCAGAAAGTTTCAATTCTTGAATTACATGGGTGCGCGACAAACAAACGTAAGGATAAAAGACATTCGCGGTAATGTAGATACGAGAATTGGAAAATTCGGAAAAGGGGAATACGATGGTGTAATTCTTGCAGAAGCAGGATTTGAGCGGTTAGGGTTGGATATAGATTATGAACGGCTTGATTGTGACCCGTTTGTACCTTCGCCAAATCAGGGTATCATTGCCGTGGTTACGAGGAAAGAGTCGAAAGAGAGCGAGATTTTAAGCAGGATAGACGATGAGAGGACGAGGATAGAAGCAGAGGTGGAGAACGAAGTATTAAAAGTAATTGGCGGTGGGTGTTCGCTCCCAGTGGGCGTGCACGCACATACCCGTGGTAATGAACCAGGAGCTAAAATTGATTTATCTGTTTATGTTCATGCTGGTGATTCGCGTGAGGATTATATTTTGGAGAAGTGTGTGCTGAGCAGGTATAAAGACAAAGACAAAGACAAAAATAAACGTTTAGAAGAGGCAAGAAACTTCACGCAGAACTTAGCTCGACCGTTTCTCGACTTTTCTCAGCCACAAAACGCTGAAAACCAGGGCACTGGAAACGATTGCTAACACATAGGCACCAACGCCAACTGCAAGCCCTACCGCAGCCGTGCACCAAAGACTCGCTGCTGTTGTTACTCCATGAACATGACCTTTTTCCGCGATTATAGAGCCCGCGCCAATGAATCCGATTCCTGTAACAATACCGGCAGCTATCCTTGCGGGGTCCACATCAAAATAATCAATTGAAACTACCGTGAATAGACACGCACCAAGCGAAACAAGTGCGTGCGTTCTCAAGCCTGCGGGCTTGTGCACCACTTCCCTTTCCGTACCTACCAGTATGCCAAGCACTACAGCCAACAGCAATCTCGCTATCATCTCAATATCAACGGGTGGCATATCTTGTTGTATATAAAGTGTAACTTCCTTCTATTTAAGACACAGATTTACGGGCACAGTCGAATTTTCTAGTGAAATTGCTAAAACCTTAAATTTCACCGCAGAGCACACGGAGAACGCAGAGGCATAAATTATAGACACAGATTAACGCTCGTGGGCTCTGCCCACATCCCCGCAAGCCCGGAAAGTGCTTAATTAACACAGATAGATGTTACAAATCAACTATGTTAAACTTTAAATAAATCCGTGTAAATCTGTGTAATCTGTGGTTAATAATTTTTTGTTTTTATTATGTCGTATTCATCATATATAGCTCCCACTATCTCCTCCAGAAGGTCCTCTAAACAGACCAACCCTTTTGTTCTTCCCGCAGCGTCTACGACAATGGCGATGTGGAATTTACCACGCTGGAACTCCTCAAGCAGGTCGTCCACCCTTTTCGTCTCAGGTACAAAATGAGGACGTTTCATGAGTTCGCTTAGCGAAACTTTGCCTTTTAAATTTGTATTCTTATTTGCTGTTATCAGCAGGTCTTTAGCATATAAAATGCCCACAATATTATCCTTTGTGACTTTAAAAACGGGAATTCTTGTGTATCCACTCGCTTTTATCAATTCTACTGCGGAATCCACGCTTTGATTGACTTCCAGGCACACCATCTCCTCCTTTGGTGTCATTACGTGCTTCACCACGATTTCGTCAAGCCTTAGCACGCCCTTCATCATCTCCTTTTCGTCCTTCTCAATTGCTCCTTCTTCTTCTCCTATGTCCAGCATCGTCTCCACCTCCTCCTCGGTCATCAACTTTTTCAGATGCCATTTCATACCCAGGAGCTGCTTTTCAAATGTGGATGTAATCATGGAGAAAAAAATTGTAATCGGCCGGGAAACAGAAACCAAAAACGTTATGGGTCGGGAAATGGTGATGGAAAATCTTTCCGCCTGGTGAGCAGCAACCATCTTGGGGATAATTTCACCAAACGTGAGGATTAAAAAGGTCATCACGCCGATTGCAATGGCCACACCATGTAATCTACCAAAGAAGTCTATTGCGAGAGAAGTAGCTACTGCTGAGGCTGCGATATTCACTATATTATTCCAGATGGACACGGTAGTGAGAACGGCTTCAGGGTCGCTCGCCAATTTATCTATCCTCTCTGCTCCTTTCACGCCGCGCTTTAACAGAGCCCGCGCTCTTAGTTTACCTATACCAATCAGCGCGATTTCAGAGCCGGAGAAGAATCC
>JAYEII010000042.1:0-8741 GCA_034660015.1 Methanobacteriota archaeon
AAAAGGTTGAAGGTAACCAATGCGGAAGTGGGATTACCGGGCAATCCAAATACGGGCTTCCCTCGGACCATCCCGAGTATAAATGGTTTTCCCGGTTTTATGTCAACACCGTGAACGAGAATCTCGCCAAACATTTCTATCACCGTGGGCAGCAGGTCACCAGCACCCGCAGACGTTCCACCGGAGAATATTATAACGTCTGCTCCTTTTGCAAGCGATTCGTTGAGCTTTGCAGATAAATCTTCCAGATTATCTTTGGCAACTCCGAGGAATAAAGGAACGCAGCCAGAGCCAGAGCCGGAGCATACTTCCCTGACGGAATCGCAGACGGTTTGTGCATTAACGTCATATATTTTCCCGGGTTCGAGCGTGGTGGCTTGAGTTCCGGGCGCTACTAATTCGTTGCCCGTGGATATAACGGCTACTGATGGCTTTTTACGTACTTCTACTTCTCGTATCCCGCAAGCAGCCAATACACCTGTCTCTCTCGGCGTTAGCCGTGTTCCTTTTACTACTATCTTCTCTCCTCGCTTTATGTCCGAGCCTGCGAACATGATGTGTTCAGCAGGAGCTACGGGTTTGTATATCTTTACCATTTCTATCTTTCTATTTTCCCCTCCTCCGCCTTCTTCTTCTTCTCCTTCTTCGTAGTCAGACGTGTTTTCAACTTTTACAACCGCATTCGCGCCTTTCGGAAGAGGTGCACCGGTAGATATGCCCGTGCAATGACCCTTTTTTACGTATTGCGAAGGCGAAGGGAACTCACCTGCCTGGATATAGCCATTCACAATCAACAGCGAGGGATTATCCTCAGCAGCGTAAAACGTATCGGAAGCGATAACTGCATAGCCGTCCATAGTAGCACGGTCAAAAGGGGGGATATCAAGAGTGGAAAAAATATCGGTGGAAGCAATTCTACCGAGTGCTTCGCCTTCGCCATCACCGAGTCTCACTTTCTCTGTATCAACAGCGATTTTTTTCGCGAGTTTCACGCTGAGTTCGGCGATTAGTTCTTCTACTTCCTTTTTCTCGGTTACTTCTAAGAATTGCTTCCCCATCAAACTTTCTAAAAGAAAGTTTGATTAAAAAAATAAAAAGTTATTTTTTCTTATTCAGTTTTTTTCGCTGTTTCTTTTTTAGATTCGGCGCTTGTCTCGAACCGGTGTCCAAAAGCTTCGAGCATTTCTATTGGGAATGGAATGACGACAGTAGTAGCTTTTTCCTCCGTTGCCTCTTTTATTGTTTGTAACGTTCGAATGAACATCCCACCTTTTTCGCTTTGCAGGACGTTTGCCGCTTCTGCAACTTTCTTCGCCGCCTGGAACTCACCATCCGCAGTGATAATTCGTGCTCTCTTATTTCTTTCTGCTTCTGCCTGCGCTGCCATTGCACGCTGCATATCTTTTGGAAGTCCAACGTCCTTTATCTCCACTGCAGATACCTTTATTCCCCATGGGTCTGTCGCTTCGTCAATTGTCTTCTGCAATTGTTTGTTTAGCTTGTCGCGTTCAGAGAGCAATTCGTCCAGTTCCGCCTGCCCTATTACGCTTCTCATCGTGGTCAGCGCGATTTGAGAGGTGGCATAGTCGTATCTCTCCACTTCGGTTACCGCCTTCTCAGGGTCAAGCACGCGGTAGTAAACGACCGCATTCACACTGGTCGTGACGTTATCGCGCGTTATGACTTCTTGTGGCGGAATGTCAAAAACACAGACTCTTAAGTCTATCTTTACCATGCTTTCAAACATTGGGATGACCAGAAACAGCCCCGGTCCCCTTGCACCCACCAAACGTCCAAGCCGAAATATTACGCCCCGCTCGTATTCCTTCACTATCTTTATCGACGATGCCAGTATAATCACTGCTACAAATACTATCCCGATTAACAAATCAAAAGCCATTTTTTTTATTTCACCTCCATTATATTTCTATTCTATATGTGCCTTATGATATATATACATTTGATAGGCACAGTCGAATTTTATAGTGAAATCGCTATATCCTTAAATTTTACTGCAGAGCACACGGAGGACGCAAAGGCATAAATTATAGACACAGATTAACGCAGATTAACACAGATAGATGTTAAAAATCAACAATGTTGAACTTAAATAAGTCCGCGTAAATCCGTGTAAATCTGTGTCAGAAAACCTGAGCAAGGATTGAAACAGTCAGTCCTAAAACTCTGCGTACTCTGCGCTCTCCGCGGTGGATAAATCACTATATTTTTAGACAGTGCCCTCATCCGCAACCATTTTCGCTATGCTTATTCTGCTGAATTCCGATTCTATCGTATCAGTTGCGATTATCTCTTTGACGCCCGCGTGGAGCATTCGCGGAACCGCATGTTGCACAAAGACGCCGTGTATGCACGCGACATAAACATCGTGCGCACCTTGTGATTTTAGCATTGCTGTTGCTTCTGCTATTGTCCCACCAGTGGAAATTATGTCGTCTACGATAACGACGTTTTTTCCTTCTACGTTTAACTCTTTTGCTTTTATTTCCACTTTCTCACTGCTTATCCGCGTCTTCTCCAGCACGTCATAATCGAAGCCGTAGGGTGCGGCGACTGCTTTTGTTAGCTCTGTTGCTCCCCCATCGGGGCCTATTATCACCGGATGCGGTATTTCCCGTTTCGCAACGTAATCGCCGATTAAGGGAGATGCATCCAGCTCTTTCGTATTTACATCGAAATACTTCAATACACCTCGGTTATGCACATTAACCACATAGATATTATCAACTATACCGGCAGCGCATATACTTCTTGCAATTGCTCTTATGGATATAGCTTCGCCGGGTTCGAACTTTTTATCCTGTCTCGCATACCCCAAATAAGGAATAACAACTTTTGTTTTACTTGCTTCTTCCACGGCGTCTATTAATTGCAATAAGCATATCAGGTCGGAATCTGTTCGGATGCTCTGCACGATGGTTACTTCTTCGTCTTTTATGTCGCCCAGCACACGCGTGTATAATTCGCCGTCTGGGAAGCGCTTGAATTCGCAGGATGAAGCTTTGCAGTCCAGCTCCGCTGCAATTCTCGCAGCTAACACCTGTGCAGATATTCCGCCTATTATTTTCATCTTTATCTCTAAACCCTCCTCAAGAAATCCTCAATAACTTTTACATCTTTTTCGTTTAACCCGTATAATTTGTAAACAAGCTCGTTTATCTCCTCTTCGAGTTCAGCAACTGATGGAAATTTTATCTTTGCTTTATCCTCTTCTAATTTTTTCAATATCTCTTCTACAATTGCATCACTTTTTGGAATGAGAATCTGCTTCTTTTCGTCCTTCTTTGCTCGCTTTCCTTTCAGTACGGTAACAATGTAATGTGCCTTTACTTTCGATTCTGCATAGAGCAGCTTTTCTTTTTTCCCAATTACAATGTTGTAGCCTCGACTGTCAACGGTTTCCTCTACCAAAGGCTCAAGCGCCTTGTGGTTAGAATTGAAAGAGATTGATTTTGTGTCAAACTCCTCACCTTTGCTCCGGTATTCTTGAATGTACTCGTATGGGAAGTTTTCGATTTGCTGCTGGAGTTTTACTTGTTCTAAGATTTGCTCGACTTTATTCGTTATCTCATCTGCAAGGTCTTGCTCGGATTTGGTTTGAGGGAGGCAGATTGGGATTGTATCTAAATATTGTTTTTGATAACGATAACCTTTCTTTCCAAGATATGAGCCAACTTGTTTAAAATAAAAATCGACAACACTAGAATTTAATAATCCTAACAAAAAGTTCAATTTGCTTTTATACTCGTCTTTGGGCGTTACTATATAAATAGTATGAATACAATAGAATCCTACATTGTCTAAAGCAAAACCTCCAGTTTGAGAGATATCAGGTATTAATATTTTTTTGGATTCGAAAAACCTTTTGCTAATGGGTTTACAAATTTGGTACCACTTTTTACCCATGCATAAAATCTTTTTGCGCTTTTCCAAATCCTCTTTATATTTTAGAAGGTGTTCTTTAGCTTTAGGATATTTGTCTAATGAATCTTCATCGAGGGGATGCGTATAGATAATAACTCTGTTTTTATAAGATGATATCCACCTTCCAACATCTTCTCCCTTTAGTAAAGGTTTTAATAATTCCGACTCAACTTCTCTTGCTATCGCTACGTTGTGGTTATCAAAGACAAACGCACCATTCCATCCGGTTTCTATACCCGCACCTATATCACAAATTTTTTTTAGCTCATAACTGCTTTGAGATTTTATCTTTTTAAATACTTCGGAAACATCTAACGAAGTTATCTTCCAACTTTCCATCCAATGCTTATCTGTTCCTTTTTCAGTTTGTATGTCGTTAACTAATCGTTCTTGTTCTACGTTAAAAGTTAGGAGATACTCATTAGGAGATACTTTTCCCGTATGTTCCTGGATCAACTTCAGCAATGTTTCTAATTTTTCTTGCCAATCTTCTATTTCTGGGTCATTTTTAACTTCTGCTATATTTATCAAGTCATCTTTTTTTAGTGTTTTCTCGGTAATGAGGATTATAGGATCGACTGCAACACCCGAAAATACCTTAGAGCCCCTTAAGTCGATTACCTGATTTATATGATAATTTTTAGGAATCCACGCTCTGATGTATTTACCGTATCGGGTCTTTGTGAATTTTCCAGAAACAATGTATCCAAATTTTCCACCCTCGCTTAACCAACTCATTCCTCTAAATAAGAAATAAACACAAAGGTCGTTATCTCCATGATATATCTCAGGAAAATTTGCTTCAAAATGAGATTTATCTCCAAGCTTTTCTTTTCTCACATACGGCGGATTCCCAACCACGTAATCATACTTCACATAATTCTTCAGAATCGCAGCAAGCATTATGTCCTCGATGGATTTTATCAGCTTGCCGTCGCCAAAAGTCTCTTTGAGCTCATTAAATTTCTGCAAGAAGTGCTCGGCATAAGGCGTGAAGAAAGATACCAATCCGCTCCACTCCTTATCTTCAAGATACCGCTTGAAATCCCTTTCCAGCTCTTCTTTGTCAACCTCATATTTTTCCTGTCTTGCGGATTCTTTTACCGTGTCAAAAACCGCCTGAAGAGCAGCAAAGTATTCCTGAACGTTCAACAAATCTGTTCTTGAGAATACGTCTTTATCGTAAGGCATCTTTATCTTCAGGTTTCCACCCTCAACAGGCAAGCACGTGTCAATCAAAATATATCTGCGTCCACTCTCGAAAGTCTCAATGGTTACTTTCATCGCCTCTCCCTTCGTTTCATCCACCAAAGAATCCGTTCTGAAAATAGGCAGGCGGTTCAAAACAAATTTCGGGTCTTCCTCCTCTATCGCTTTCTTATATGCAGGAATCAAGACGAGCATGAACTGCATCTGTGCCATGAAAGTAGCGAATGGATGAATGTCAAAGCCAGCTATGCAGTATTCGTTACAGAGTTCCTTTAAAATTCCCGACCAGCCCTTTTCCTCTACGATTTCCTCAGAAGCTTTCAGGTATCTCCTCAACGCTTCTACCAGAAAAGTCCCGGAGCCACATGCGGGGTCTAACAACCTTTTGCCAATCACACCCCGCCCATCATATCCAACCGCATCGAGTATATATTCAACCACCTCTTTCGGTGTATAAAATTCTCCAAGTGCCTTTCTAGTCTCCTTATCAAAATAGCGCTGATAGAGCGTTCCGAGAGGGTCACCAACAATCTCGGAAAAGTCGAACTTGTATAGCGTTAAGATAACCTCAGCAAGAGCATCGCCAAAATAAGCTTTTTGCTTTTCATAGGTATGATAGGGGCTATAGAGAACACCATCCGGCTTTAGCTCTAATCCTAAATAACCTAACTCTTTGAAGCTGTCCTCCCACCAGTAGAAAATATCCCCCTCAAAAACAGACTTCACAAGCTTCTGTTTCATGCTCTCAATGAGATTCTTCGTGGTTATTGGCCATGCCAATGAAGAAATGTCCCCCCTTTGAGACCATGCAATTCTCCGAATTTCTCTTTTAATGAAATCGCAAAAATCAACATACGGCAATTTATAATCCTCACACGCCTTCGCCAGAATCAATCGCGTGAACAAAGAATAAGCGCTTTCCAAACAAAACATAAACTTGAACAGATTCTCTTCATTCGCCTCAAGCCCGATCCTATCCATTATCCTCTGCCAGTTTTCTGGCACTTTCTCCGGCTTCTTTGCATATGAAATCTTCCAGAAGTTGTAGGCACTTTTTAGAAACTTTGACCGCTCTAATTCAAAATCAAAAAGACCGATTGTCTTTTGAACTAAATTCACAAATACAGAGCCTTCTTTCAATTCGAAGCCATCAAAGAAATGCTTTTGCGCAATTTCAGAGGATAAATTTACCTTCTCCTCAGGGTTATCAAATCGCTCGAAATAGCCGAGCACCGCTTCAATCCTCGTTCTCTCAATACTTGGTTTTTTTAACCAGTCATAAACCTCTTCGCACTGGGATAAAGTAACCTCGCCAAGATTTACTCGCAGTTTCCGTTCCCAGTTAGAATTTATCCGCTCGTAAAGCAGAAGTTCCAGCCCATCGGTGAGAAGCCCATACCGTGCTTTGAGCGGTTTTACATACCGCTCCCAAAGTTGCGCAAAATCTCGTTCTACATCAATCTCATTCGGCCTTTTAAATTCAACCACAAACACAACATTCTGGTAGTCGTCAAAGGCAAGTAGGTCGCTTCTTTTTCCTTTTACATTTTTCTCAAACCGTACGTCTTTTAACTCACCCTCGTAACCGAGCACTTCGAGAATGCCACTTTTAACAAATGCCACCCTCAAATCTTCTTCAGAAATCTCTTTTGCACTTTTTATCTTCCCATAAAGCTTTTTTAAGCTCGCCCGGATTTTCTTTGCAGTATCCATTTTAGTTTATACTTCTCTAATATCCTTTACAAGAAAATATCCGCCATTTAATTTTACACCTTCTATTTCAAATCTCTTCCCAACCAAAGCTTCTTTTATTCTCTCCAGCGTTGCCGCTTCACCCAACTTTCTCGCTTCTTTCAGTGTAATGTTTGCGCTCTTCTCTGTTACATCTTTTTTGAAAATCAGTGTGCACCGCTCTTTGCCATTATCAAATCGAGCTTTAATTCTCAAATCCCATACCCCCTCAACATCGCTATGAACGATGCAAAAGTCGTCTATTATCCATCTGTTGCACTTCGGACACCGCTGAATAAGACCACTGCCATCATAAATCTGCGTTATTTTCCCGTTAAGCTTCGAGCCGCCCTTCCGCGTTTTCACGGGTTTTTTGACTGCCGTTTCTCCAAGAATCTCTTTAACGTGTTCGGCATCAATGACAATCGCTTCCGGGAACTTCTCGGAGAAGGAGTCCAGAACCTCAAGGGCTTTTTCGTCGTCCTGAGCCACGAGAAGTTTTAAAGCATCAGGATGTATTTGATGCCCGTATCCAAGAGCCTTTTTCAATATGCCTTCTGCGGATGCTAAATGATGCATTTTTGTATATTATATGTGACTTTTTCCCTCTTAAATACAGTTGTATGTGTTTAGTTTAACCACAGATTACACAGATTTCCACGAGAGAACGAGTAATAGTGACCATATCTCAGCGCGATTACTTTACCCCGTATTAATCCTATTTCTTGTGTTAATCTTGTGAAATCTCGTGGTTTTTTCATCACTTATACAAATACAAAATCAGTTATCCCCTCAGATGTATTTTTCAAAACCAGATACGCCAGCTCTTGACTGGGAAAAGGACCCAATCCACAATCTGGTCCCACATATTTTATTCGTTCTCCAAAGAAGGAATAAGCTTTCTCCAGCCGCTTCTTTACTTTCTCCGGACTGTTATACTCATTAACTACGCGCTCCAAAACGCCCTTATCCTTAAATGCGTTTGTTCCGTGTATTTCATCGTATTCCGCAGCCATACTGAGTATGTCCGTTCTGGAGACACCGATACGGAGGAACTTATCGTGTTCTTCGAGCTGTTTCTTGTCTATCAGCGATAAAAGGGACGGATTAGCTGCGGATTCCAGTCCTATCACATTTACCCCGTTCACTTCGCATACCGTCTCGTAAAAAATAGGCGAATGAAGGTGTATCTGCGTATCAACGCCTTTTCGGAACGCATGTTCAGAAGCGAGTTCGAGTGCGGTAATTATACCCTCCTCTTCTATTCGAGGGTCTAACCCTATGCTCGGCTCGTCTATTGTCGCGCATTGCACTTCGTAATTTCGGTTCCCCTTCGCTTTTTCTATCGTATGCTTCACGAACCTACCCACGGATTTAGCAAGGTTTGACAGCACGTCAATATATACGGGAGGCGGAAATTGGTTATAATACAGCTCTATCGGACCGGTAACGCATATTCGGAGCTTCAGTTTTTCTCCTCGCTTTTCCCTGTACGCTATCGCCATCCGCTCTAAGGCATCCATCTCGACTATCTTCGCTTCTTCTTCTTTTATAAGCAGTGGCGCTTCTGTTCTGTCCTCGTCCATGATAGGCACGATAAATTGAGCAATCATATTCTGAAATTGAGGATAGTTCGGAACGTCCACACCCGCGTTCAGTTTTTGCCACATTGCATCTCGTATTATTTCGTAGAGCCGATTTTTGTAGGAATCGAGTTCGGGCTCGAATTCGATTTCGCGTTCAGGTTCAACTGCGAGTTTAGCGAACGTTTCCGTCACCCATTCTTTTGTCGTTCCTTCGGGTAGCGGGTAACTGCCAACGTCGTCAAATATCGCTCTTGCTATTGCTCTTTTCATTAG
>JAYEII010000042.1:8841-12030 GCA_034660015.1 Methanobacteriota archaeon
TTTCGCGTTCAGGTTCAACTGCGAGTTTAGCGAACGTTTCCGTCACCCATTCTTTTGTCGTTCCTTCGGGTAGCGGGTAACTGCCAACGTCGTCAAATATCGCTCTTGCTATTGCTCTTTTCATTAGATTAGATATAACGTATAACTTCTTTCTATTTAAGACACTGATTTACACAAATTTAGCGAGTTTAGAGGTTTAGCTCGTTAGCGGCTTAGTCCCTTTGATCAACCCGCTAAACCGCCAAACCGCTATATCATCATCTGTGTTAATCTGTGTAATCTGTGGTTAATAATTTTTCATTTTTCATTCTGTTTTCTGCTTCTGCTCCTGCTTCTGCTTCAGTTTGAGTTTAAATTTATAGTAGTTTAGAGGATGAGAAACTTTCTCACAAAATTCGTCTGTTTCAACACAGTTCCCGTAAGTGCGCATTGTATCACACGACGGCGCAGTATACTGAACACCGCCCTTATCTCCTGCAATATGCTCTACTTGATACCGCGTCCTCTCCTCGTCAAAATCCGGCGAATGCCTGTAAATCCCTATTATTTCCTCCTCACTTAAACCAATATTCAACAAAAAGGCAGTAACCGCGAATCTTGCGCCATGTGGAACATTTACGCCCTCTTTTAAGTTACTCAGGACATACGATATGCAGGGCGGGAAACAGCTCGGGTCTTTCACGACCACTCCCGAATCCGACTCAAAACCATAACCAGCCGCACCTAACTTTTTTCGCATTTCTTCCAGCTCGTGCTTTATATCCTTCGTGTATCTGCTTATCGCTTTGCATATATCCTCAGGCACATCCAGCGGCAGGTCTTTCTTTATCCGTTCATATATCGCTTCCTGGACAATACGAACAAATTCGGCTTTTCGTAGTTTTAGCTTCCCTTTCCCCAACCTCCTGTTCACCAGTTTCCATCTTTTGTCGCGAAGATTGGTAGTGAGTCGGAGATAATCAACAAAGGGCACCTGAACCTGCTGGTGCTCACCCGCTAAGAAGTCCATTCGTATGCCGAACTCTTCTGACATCTTGTAAATAATATTGGCGCTCGCACTGGAACTGGCACGGGAACCCCCTCGGCGGGAATCGGACTCTTCTAATAGCTTTCCGTGTGCCGCTTTAGCTTCCGACAGCGCATATCTGCGGACAAGACGCTCATCTCCTATGCACGACACGAGAATACGAGCAAATGGATAGGATAATAATTCCATCTCCACTTGAGCGTCGCTGATTATAACGGGTTTCCTGATTGTCCCCTCTTTTATCGCTTCCGTTATCCTGCTCTTGCCTCGCAGCCTCGCACGTTCAAAAACCGCAGAGCTTATCAAATTCTCCAGCGTTACCCCTGACTCTTCTACACATTTCGACGCTGCCGATAGAAAGGGATAAAGGCACAGATGTGCAGGTTCAGCATGCCATTCCGTCATAATCTTAATTATTACTTTTGTTATCAGCAATCAAAAAAGAATAAACTCAATAAATATGTCAGATTACGATTCCACCATCACCCATTTGTCCTTCCCTTCCCATATTGTCAGCGAATACAGCGACACCCCCAGGTTTGAATCGTTCAACTTCTTCTCCAACTGCTCCTTCAGGAACAACGCTATATTCTCGCTCGTTGGATATGATATTATCTCATTTAAGAACTTATGGTCTACGAGTTCAATCACTTCTTCTACCACGGCCTTCACTTCCGAGAAATCCGCCACGCACTCAGTATCCTCCTTCTTATCGCCTTCCACTACCACATCTACTTTATACGTATGCCCATGCAGATTCTTGCATTTTCCGGGATGTCTTGGCAGCGAATGCGCCGCGCTAAAATCCGTTGATACTCCTAATTTCATTTTCCGTGATATTATTTAAGTCTCTAATCTGAGAGCTATTTAAATAGAAAAAAACCAGTTACTCTGATATAATATATAGTTATAATTTAATATGTATTGACAGTGACAGTGATAATAGCAAGTAAAGGTAATGGCAATGGGAAAGAAAACAAAAGGCAGGAAACTACGGCTATGCAAAGCGAATAAGCAAAACCGAAGAGTTCCAGCATGGATAATGGTAAAAACAAGCCGCAGGGTGACTACACATCCAAAAAGAAGGCATTGGCGGCGGACAAAGCTGAAAGCGTGAAGTAGGGGGAAAGAGGGAGAAAAGCTACATGGGAGAAGAGACAGGAGCAGGTGGAGGCGAACGCATTTATACCATACCATTGAGAAATGTGAAAAAGGCACCGAGATGGAAAAGGAGCAACCGCGCAATAGCGATAATAACAGAATATTTAGTACAGCATACAAAATTTGAGGATGTCGTTTTAGATTCTGCGATAAACGAGAAGGTATGGGAGCGGGGCTCGCAGAACCCACCTTCCAGGATAAGAGTGAAGGTAACGGAAGAAGAGGATGTAATCAGGGCTGAGCTGGTTGAATAAATTTTTTAAACACAATAAAAGAAATAAAGTGACGATAAGAAGGGGCGGTAAAGAGACAAAGAGAACATTCAGTATTGATGGCAGCGCGTATATAGGTGTTTTTGCAATTTCTACCGAATCGGTGCTTCTTTTGCCCTCTCATATATCAGATAATGTAGCGATGGAAATGGGGCGTGCATTGAAGGTAAAAGCAGTAAAAACGTCGGTAGCAGAAACGTCTTTAATTGGCTGTTTAGCTGTGGGAAACTCAAATGGGTTTATCTTCTCCCCGTACACGCTGGATAGCGAGTTACAGCAAATAGCGGATTTAATAGGCTCAGAAGGCTCGGGGGGGAAAATTACCCGGCTGCCGGAACGCGATAGGCTGAACGCAGTGGGGAACGTCATATTAGCGAACGATACGGTTGCGCTGGTTCACCCGCGACTATCGGCGAAGACCGTGGAGTTGGTAGAGCAAACACTTGACGTAAAGGTTTATAAGGGCACGATAGGTGGATTGAACACCGTGGGGATGGCGGCAGTGGCGACAAATAAAGGCATCTTGGCGCATAGGAATGCAAGCAAGGAGGAATTGGAATTCATGGAAGACATTTTCGAGCTGCCTGCGGAGATAGGCAGTGTTAATTTCGGCGTTCCTCTGATTGGTGCTGCGCTGCTCGCTAACACGAAAGGATACGCAGCCGGAAGTGATACGACCGGCGCGGAGTTAGGAAGAATAGAAGATGCGCTTGGATTTTAAACCACAAG
>JAYEII010000043.1:0-11982 GCA_034660015.1 Methanobacteriota archaeon
GGTAAAAAAGGAAAAAAAATGAAAAGCAAAAATAAAAAAGCGATAGGGATAATGCTTGCAGTGATAATGGCTGTTTCAGTGTTTACTGCTGTAATACCCAGTATAGCATCAGAATCATCGAATACACCAGCAACTACGGAACAGACGGAAGAAATGGGAATAGAGGAACTTCAGCAACGGGTCTATGAGCAGGGTTATAACTATACAGTCGCTGAAAATCGGATTACATGTCTTTCATCCGAAGAAAGAAAGGCTCTCTGTGGTTATAAACACTTAAAGGCACCAACAGCGCCACTTCCAGAAAATGTCGGATTCGTTTCGGACGTTCCCAAAGTAAAAACCGAAAAAATCGTGTCGCTGCCTTCGTCTTATGACGCGATGACACTTGGATATGTAACTCCGGTTAAGAATCAGATATGTGGTGCCTGCTGGCTGCACGGGGCAATCGCGGATTTTGAGTCGGACGTTCTAATAAACGAGAGCCAGTACTCCAATTTGACGCTTGATTTCTCAGAACAGGAAGTTGGAGACTGCAACATCTGGGCGAGTGTAGGTGGACACAATTTCTGTGAAGGCGGAAATGCGCTTATGACTACCAACTACTTTACTAAATATGGTGCGGCATGTGAGGCATGCAATCCATACGAAGCGGCACCGCAAACATGTCAAGATTGCCCTATTCTTAGAAACGTGGATAACTGGAGGATTATCACTGGTGAGGATGGAGAAAGTCAAATAAGCACTATTAAAGATGCGATACTGACATACGGACCGGTATACTCAACTATCTATGCAAGCGATTCAGGATTCTCAGCTTATGACGGAGGAGTTTACGAATATTGGGAATCGGAGGAGACGAATCATGCGATAGAGATTATTGGATGGGATGACTCATTAGAGGCATGGTTGATAAAGAACAGTTGGGGAACAGATTGGGGGCGTAATTCAACGTATCCCGGATGTGGATGGGTTGCTTATGGTGCGGCAAACCTTGGAGATTCTACGAGTGCGATCTCAGGTTACAAGAATCCAGGCGACATAATATTCTATCACGACGAATGCGGATGGATGGGGTCTTGTGTAGGTTGTGGTACGCCAACAGCCTACGGAGCAGTTCGTTTTATACCCTCACAGGACTCGACTTTAACCGCAGTTGACTTCTGGGCAGTAGATACCAACATGGCATACGAGATTAAAATATTCGACACTTTAAACACCGTAGGCAGCGAATACACTTTTAGCAACCAGCTTGGAACCACTCAAACCGGAACCATAAATGTGCTTGGCTATTATTCTATACCACTGAACACGCCAGTGCAATTGGTAAGTGGAGATGATTTCATTGTTCAGATCAAATTAACGACTACTGGATGGGAGTATCCAATACCAAATGACTATTGTGATGCACCCTGGCTGAACTGGGCGGCAATAACCACATCCTCCAGAGAGAGCTATGCGAGTTGTGATGGGTCACAATTTGAGAAATATGGTGAAGATGGCAGAGACATAGGAATAAGGGCGAGAGCGGAAGTGGAAGTTGCACAACCAGATATCTGGGTTAGCCCGACTGAATTCAATGTAACATTGTCACAGAATATGGTATCGAATGAAACACTAATAATTGGGAATAACGGGAATGGGGCGTTAACGTACAGCATAACCGACAGCGAATCAACAAATAATCCATTATCTTCTGAATGCCTTTCATTGAAAAAGAAATATGCGAATATACAAAACCCAGGTCCAGATCTTGTCTTAACCAGAGCGGATTATGACATGAGCATTGCCGTTGCGGATTACTATGAGTACGGCAGATACACAGAAGCAACCGCGGATGAAAAATTGTTGCTCTATGGTTATCCCTATGCATGGAGTTCGTATGCCACGATTCGACTGGATGGAACCGATTATTATCAAGATAGCACAATGGATACTTATGTAACGCAGACACCAACGATAATTGGAGACAGTATAAAAACAACATGGATGCTTCCAAATAGCATGGATGTTTCAGAAACCCTGACACTGATGCCAAACACAACGAAGTACCATTTTACTGTTAAAAACAACGATATGACGAGTCATAGCATCAAGATACGTTATCTTTTTGATACACTGCTTGCATACAATGATGGAGCTCCATTCATCGTTCCCGGAGTTGGCGAGGTTACGACGGAACAAGAATACATAAATCCAGTCTTTAATTATTGGAAAGCCACCGACGATCTTGTTAATCCAACACTGACTTCAAATTGTACATTTGTTCCGGGAAACAAGCCATATAAGGTGCAATTTGCATACTGGGGGGATATATATGACTACCCATTTGATTATGCAATAACATCTGGGCAATCGATAACTTCTGACACCGCAGTTGGAATGTACTGGAACCTCGGTACATTATCACCCGGTGAGACAAAAGATGTAATCGTGTATTATGGGATTGCAGGTGCAATACTGGAAGCTCCAGAGATAGCGATAACCAGCTTGCTAACAGACCATGATAGCTATTCGCCAGATCAGAATGTGCGTGTGTACGTTGATGTGGGTAATGGAGGGGATGCGACATTAACCAACGGTCGGGTTGCAGTTACGATAAACAATCCAAGTGACATAACGATATTTGAGGATACTTCCAGCGCTACCATTAATCCAAATGCGGTCGTTAGTACAAACTTCACATACGAGTTATCTGTGGATGCCACGGCTGGAACTTATACGGTGACCGCGGAGGTATATGATTCAGGAATGAACCTGCTTGATAGCAAAACAACAAACTTTGAGGTCGTTAGTGGAGTAGATTGGCTCTCCGAATCCCCAACAAGCGGCACCGTAAACCCAAGCAACCAAACAGACATTACAGTTACAATAAACACAACGGGTCTTAGTGTCGGTGAATATTATGCAAACATTACAATTGCGAATAATGATCCCGATGAAAATCCGGTGATAGTGCCGGTGCATTTGACGGTTGAATCACCTGGTGAAGTCTTCGACACCGGCTCAGGCACTTATCCGAGCATCTCAGGAACGCACACGGGCACAATCGAACCGTCATGTAATGTCAATGTCTCTAAGATGTACACATATCCCTGTGTGGGAACAGGCGGTCACACCGAATACGTCAGAATCTATGGAGATGTAGTGGATGAAAACAAGACATGGAGCGGTTACACAGGAGACTATCACAACATAACCTTTGATTCATCATTTATGTTAGAAGCAGGAAAAACATACAACTACGAAATAAGAACAGGCTCTTATCCGCAGATAATACACGAAAGCAGTAAAGAAGTAACAGGGGGAACAATTTATTGCACACAGTTCACCGACGCGAACGGAAAAACATACACGGATTGGATACCAGCGATAAGGTTGGAATAAGATAGGGGGGGAGAGATTTCCCCTTTTTTCTGTTTTTATGAATCCGCTTTAGAATACTTCTACTTCTTTGGTAAAGTTAACTTTCTTTTCTGAAGAATGGTTTTAGAACATCTTCTCTATCCGTTCCATCCCCTCTAAAATATCCTCTATTGATGCCGCAAACGAAAACCTCACGTAATTCTTACCTGCAACGCCAAATGCCGAACCCGGTGTAACCACGATATACGCCTCTTTTAGCAGTCGTTCCGTGAGTTCCATATCGTTTCCGTAATTTGACATGTTTACAAAGGCATAAAACGCGCCATCGGGGTTCAGGCATCGCAACCCTATCTCGTTTAGCCGCCTCACAACGACGTCGCGTCTCCTTTTGAACTGCTCCACCATTTCGTTCACGCAGTCCTGGGGACTGCTAAGTGCAGTCAACGCTGCTGATTGTGCAATAGACGGTGCACAGGATACCGAATGCTGCTGTATTTTTAGCATTCCCTCCAATATCTCCATGGTGGGTGCAACGGCATATCCTATCCGCCAGCCGGTCATTGCATACGTCTTCGAGAAACCGTTTATGATTACCGTTCGAGCTTGCATACCGTCAAAAGAGGCGATGCTCACGTGTTTCCGACCGTAGATTATCTTCTCGTATATCTCGTCCGACAGCACAAGAAGGTCATGGTCAACGGCAAATTCCGCAATTTCCTTCTGCTCTGTCTCGCTGAGAACATACCCCGCGGGATTATTAGGGCTATTGATAACAATCAGTTTCGTGTTTTTCGATACTGCGGATTCAAGCGATGCGTAGTTTACTTCTTCTTCTACTCGCTTCACCCATTTCGGGTTTCCACCTGCTAATTTCACTGCTGATTCAAACGTTACCCACGCAGGGTCAAGCAGAATCACCTCGTCACCATCGTCCAGCACACACATCATCAACTCGTATATCGCCTGTTTCGCGCCCGGTGTTACTATCACATTCTCCGCAGATACGTCAACCTTGTTTTCTTCCCTTATCTTCTCCGCTATCGCCTCTCTTAACTCGTCGACGCCTGCACTGTTCACATAGTGCGTATATCCGAGGTCTAAAGCGCGTTTCGCTGCTTCGCAGATATGTCCCGGCGTTTTGAAGTCCGGCTCACCAAGCGAGAAGTTCAGGACGGATTTGCCCTCCGCCTGCAGCTTCTTCGCCAAAGACCCCATTTTCATGGTTGCTGATTCTTCTATCCCGCTTAATCTTTTTGACACCATCTTATCTCATCTCACAACGTCAATCAACAGTTGCTCAATAAATAACCTTGTGGAATATATATAATATAGTATGTCATTCCGGAAAAAACCACAAGATTACACTGATTTACACAGACGCTACTGTCCTGATTAATTAGATTCAATTAATAACTTGTCAAAATTTAAACTACTTTAAATCTGTGTTAATCTGCGTTAATCCGTGTCAATAATTTATTTCCTATTTTCTCGTGTTAATCTTGTGAAATCTCGTGGTTTATTAATTGCAATTTGTTAGTGGAATGACTATAAGTAGCGTTTAGAACCTCGCCTCTACCGACTGCGCATGCTTTTCCATACCTTCCGCTCTGGACATTTTCACCACTACGTCCTTTATTTTCGCTAATCCTTCCTTATCCAGCCACTGCACGGTCATACGACGCATGAAATGATGAACGTCAAGCCCGGAGAACGACTTTGCATAGCCCGCAGTCGGCAGCACGTGATTTGCCCCCGTAGCATAATCTCCCGCGGCAACCGGCGAATAATCGCCTACAAACACCGAACCCGCATTTTTTATTCGTTTCAGAACTTCCTTTGGCTCCCGCACCATTATCTCAAGGTGCTCGGGCGCATATTCGTTTGCGAATGCTATGCACTCGCCTATGCCATCTCCAAGTAGTATCCCGTTTTGCTCTCCCACCTCATCACCCGCTTCTGCCCTGATTTGCCGTTCTACTTCCGCGGCTATCCGCGCAGAATCGGTAAGAAGAACCGCTTTTGATTTCGCACCATGCTCCACCTGCGCGAGCATGTCAGCGGCAATGAAATGGGTATTCGCCGTTTCGTCCGCGATTATTATGATCTCCGAAGGCCCCGCGGGGAAGTCTATTTCCACCCCTTGTGCTCGAGCAGCCATCTTCGCCGCTGTTACATACACGTTCCCGGGTCCCACTATTTTTTGTACCTTCGGAATCGTTTCAGTGCCAAAAGCGAGCGCAGCAATCGCCTGTGCACCACCCACTTTAAATATCCGCGTTGCTCCTGCGAGTTCTGCCGCGGCAACCAACGTAAGCGAGTCCACAGCCCCATCCTTCCCCGGCGGTGTGCACACCAGTATATCCTGCACTCCCGCTATCTTCGCGGGAATCACACACATCAAAGCGGTGCTGAAATACGACGCGGGAACATAAGCACCAACCACGTCAAGTGGAACATACGTATTGTCAATGAACATACCTTCAGTTCCACCTTTGTCTTCGCCCTTTTCCGTCTCTACTCGCCTCTTCTGGCGGTAATGGAATTTTTTTATGGCTTCAGAGGCTTTCTCAATACTCCGCAGCATAGACTCATCCACGTTACGCTTAGCATCTTCGATTTCGCTCCGTCTCACTTCCAGGTCTTTTTGCCTCAGAAATTTTACACCATCAAATTTTTCGGTGTAGTCCAGCAGTGCCCCATCCCCTCTGCTCTTTACCTCCGCGATTATTTCATTCACAAGGGGCATAACCGCCGTTAGATCAACCCCTCGGTCGAAAAAATCTTTAGTTTCATACACCTCTTTTAGCTTCTTCATCATGCACTAAACTAAATTTTCTTTTTGAAAAAAGAAAACCTGCGCTAAAAGAAAAACATAAATTTAAATACTCAAAGGAGAAGGTAATTAAAGATGACCAAATCAATAGAGGAGGAAGCGGGCATTGACCTCGGGATTCCAATCCCCGAAAATGTAAACCTCACAATAAGCGGGAGACTGGTGAAGGTAGAGGGACCAAAAGGAGCGATAGAGCGAGAATTATGGCAGCCCGGACTGCGTATACAAATAGAGAAGCGGGATAACGGCGACGAGGTTGTTATACGGGGCGATTCAGGAAGGAAAAAGAGAAGCGCAATGGCAGGAACTTACGCATCGCATCTCAAGAATATGATTACAGGTGTGGAAGAAGGATTTTTTTATAGGTTGAAGATTGTGCATGCTCATTTCCCCATGCAAATTGCGGTAGCAAAAGATGGTAACAGCGTATCAGTTTCAAATTTCCTGGGCGAGAAGAAGGCGAGAATCGCAAAAGTCGGAGAAGGTGTAAAGGTAGAAATAAAAGGCAAAGGAGAAGAGATAGTGGTTTCTGGAATAGACAAGGTATTGGTTGGACAAACCGCAGCGAATTTAGAACAAACGACAAGGATAAAGGGCTATGACCCAAAGGTCTTTCAAGATGGGATTTATCTCGTGGAGAAAGGCGTTGGCGCAGGTGTATGAAAGGAAAGAAGTTCTTCCTAAATTAGGAAACTTTTATCGTGTATCCTGTATCCTGCATCCTGCACAAGCCAAAATCGGAAACCTTTTCTTTTATAATACTTTCTTTTTAGTTTAGAGACTGATTATGCCCGAGATAATAGAGGGGATAAGCCCGACACGGATGGAGTTGTTGCGGCTGAGTAGGAGAGAGAAGTTAGCGGAGAAGGGACATGACCTGCTTCGTGAAAAACGTGATGCGCTGATCGGCGAATTCTTAGACGTGGTCTGCGAGGTACGGGATGCGCGAAAAGCCGTGGACGGCAAGTTAAAAGAGGCATTTAATTTTTTAATCCTGGCTCAGGCGAAGTCGGGCGTTGAGCAGGTAAGGCAGTTGTCGCTGATGACGCCACAAGAAATCCGACTGGATTTTACTTCTCGCAGCATAATGGGCGTGCACGTGCCGACACTGGAATTAAAAGACGGATTAGCGAGGAAAGTTACGGAGCGAGGCTATGGTCTTGTCGATTCGTCCGCTGTGGTGGATAGAAGTGCGAAAAGCTTTGAAGAGGCTTTAGAGAAGATATTAAAGCTTGCCGAGCTTGAGGAGGCGGTGAGGAATCTTGCAGGCGAGGTAGAAAAGACGAAAAGGCGTGTTAATGCGCTTGAATACATAATGATCCCCAGCTTGAAGGCGACGAGAAAATACATACGAATGCGATTAGAAGAGATGGAGCGTGAGAATTTCGGTAGATTGAAGAAGATAAAAGCGATGCTGGAAAGAAAAGAGCGCGAATAGCTATTCACGCTTCTGCCCAGAACCATAATCATATCATTTCCCCCAGCACCTCTGCCATCGTGGCATGCAAAACCAAATCCCTCTTTAGTCGCTCAACTATTCGCCGCTTTGCATATTCGTCTTCCACGAATTTAACGCCGCGATACGAAACGTTTTTCAGAACAAGCCCGAAAGCGGGTGCTGGCTTGATACCATCCTTTATCCTCAGGTCCAATAAATCCTCTATCCATCGTTCGTCTTTCATGCCACTGCCCACCAGTCTCAATGCTGAAACTATTTTCCGCACCATCTTACGCAGAAATCCGCTTGCTTCTATATCTATGATGACAAACGGCTTTTTAGTTTTCACCACTATCCGCTTTATGTCCCTTGTAGTTGAATACCCTGCTACCTCGTACTCATGACCCTGAAGCAGAGAGAAGTTAGAGAAATCGTGAGTACCGACAAACAATTCCGATGCCTCTTGCATGTGAGTTATATACAAATCCAAATCCAACTCAGTTTGTAAAAATAAGAAATACCTGTACTCACGGCTTATCGCATCCTTACGTGCGTTAAATCCCGAATACGGCTTTGCGATAGCCGATACCCATATACTACCGCCGGGCAGCACGCTGTTTATCATTCGTGGTGTGGTATTTTGGTTTGACGTAACAAATGAAACGACCTGTGCGAGGGCATGCACGCCTTTATCTGTTCTGCCCGCAGCGGAATAATTCGCCGTTTTTCTGTCTTCAATAATATCCTGTTTCTTTAATGCCTTGAATAGTTCTCCTTCTATGGTCGGCAGCCCGGACCGAGGTTGAATCTGAAAACCATGGTAATTAGTTCCGATATAGCCGATTTTAAGCGCTATCCTTTCTTTTTGTCGCTCTTCTTTCATCTCCGCTTCTACTACGGGATTACCTTAAATTTAACATTAATTGCCATAAATATCATCCCCCGCATCCCCCACATCCTCTGCTCTGCGTTCTCCGTGAACTCGGCGGTTAACCGGACAATGTCTCGAAAACAAAAGCCGCTCTCAATATCGTATCCTCCTCAAAATGCTTACCAACGAGCTGCAAGCCTATTGGCAATCCGTTTGAAAAC
Source organism: Methanobacteriota archaeon (assembly GCA_034660015.1). Lineage (GTDB taxonomy): Archaea > Halobacteriota > Syntropharchaeia > Alkanophagales > Methanospirareceae > QEXZ01. The sequence goes on from JAYEII010000043.1 coordinate 8,727, forward strand.
CCACAGGGGATAGACAAGGAAGGAACACCCGCCAGATTAATGGGTACGGTATTAACGTCCGCGAGATACAAAGAAAGGGGGTCCTTTATTCGCTCACCGAGCTCGAAAGCGACAAAGGGCATCGTGGGCATTGCTAATATATCGTGCTTTTTTAACGCATCCTCAAATTCCGCTTTTATCCGTGTGCGCACCTTTAACGCCTTCAAATAGTACCTGCCGTAATAACCCGCAGAGAGTGCATACGTGCCGAGGATGATTCTCCTTTTTACTTCTTCACCAAACCCCTTACCTCGTATTCCCGAAAACGTCGTATGCCAGTCCTCGTCCCTGCCGGTGCGAAGCCCGTATCTCAAGCCGTCAAACCTCGCGAGATTTGATGACGCTTCAGACATCGCGATGATGTAATACGAAGCGAGTGCGTATTTTAAGTTCAGACCACGCATGCTTATTTCATCGACAGAGGCACCGGAATCCTCGAGTTTGTGCACCGCGTTCCAGACGGATTTTTCGACTGCTGGGGAAACACCCGCGATGAATTCCTTTGGAACGCCTATCCTCATGCCTTTGACATTTATCTCTTCGCTCCCAGTGCGTTCCGCATTCATCCCCCCGGGGAAGCAGTAATTCGCAGATGCGTTATTTTTTAGCTTTAGCTTCGCTTGTGTGGTGTCCCTCTCGTCTTTCGCAGAAATCACGTCTAAAAGCAGCGCAGTATCGGTCACGTTTGATGCCATCGGTCCTATTTGTTCAAGCGAATTGGCATAAGCAATGAGCCCATACCTTGAAACCAGTCCGTAAGTAGGCTTCAACCCGACCACCCCGCAGAACGAAGCAGGACATCGGATAGAGCCACCCGTGTCGGAGCCGAGAGCAAGCACGGTCTCGCCAGCCGATATTGCCGCGGCACTACCGCCTGAAGAACCTCCCGGGACCCTGCTGAGGTCATACGGGTTCCTCGTTGGCCCATAATAACTCGTTTCGGTTGAAGTCCCCATGCAGAATTCATCCATGTTCGTTTTACCTATAAGTATCGCTCCTTCTCGTTTCAGCGCCTCTATTACCACAGCATCGTAAGGTGGGACATAGCCCTCGAGAATTTTCGATGCACAGGTGGTTTGAATACCCATTGTAGAAATACTATCCTTGATGGCTACGGGAACGCCAAGCAGCTTTTTACGCCGGTATTCGTCTTCATTTTTCCTTTTATCCGCTTCTCTCGCCTTTTCAACTGCGTTCTCCTTGTTTAACGTGATAAAAGCATTTAATTCGCTTCGTTCTATTCGCTCGTAAATCCTGCACACCATGTCCTCACAGGAGACATCTCCACTTTTTATCCTTTCTACGACCTCTTGTGCGCTCAAATTACCGTTTTTCATCTGTTCTATTCTGTCCTGTTGTTTTGTTCTATTTTATCTTTTGTTAGCTTTATATATTTTTATAACTATTACGCAGATGGGAGAAGGAGATGAAAACAAAGTCATTATGCCCGGAATGTCTCGCAGTTATAGATGCCGAAGTGTATGAAAGCGAGGGCGGCGAGATACTGATAAAGAAGAAGTGCGAGAAGCATGGTGAATTCGATGATGTGTACTGGTCGGATGCCTCGCTCTATCACAAATTCGCAAAGTGGCGATACGAGGGCAAGGCGGGAATCACGCTCACAAAAACGGACAAGGGCTGCCCTTTCGATTGTGGTCTCTGCCCGGAGCATAAGAGTTCGACAATGCTCGCACTTATAGACCTCACAAACCGCTGCAATCAGCGGTGCCCAACCTGTTTTGCCAATGCCGCCGTCACAGGTTACCTCTACGAGCCAACGATGGAACAGTTAAGGGAAATGATGATAATGCTGAGGAGTGAGATACCCCCTTGCCCTGCAGTGCAGTTTGCGGGTGGCGAACCAACAATAAGAGAAGGTTTTGTGGAGATTGTAAAGATGGCACGGGAACTCGGATTTGCCCACATTCAAGTAGCGACAAATGGAATAGCGCTGGCGAAAAGCGAAGAGTTTTGCCATCGTTTAAAAGAAGCAGGCTTGCATACGGTGTATTTGCAATTTGACGGGGTGACCGAAGAGCCGTATAAGAAATTAAGAGGGATACCCGCGTTAAAAACGAAGTTAAAGGCAATAGAGAGCTGTAGAAGGGGTGGAATAAAAAGTGTGGTGCTTGTTCCCACGCTTATGAAAGGTGTGAATGACGACCAGATGGGGGACATAGTACGATTTGCGGCGGGTAACCTGGATGTTGTAAAGGGCGTGAACGCACAACCTATCGCTTTTGAAGGGAGAATAGATGAATCCGAGAGGAAAAAGGGGAGAATAACAATTCCCGATTTTATAAAGCTACTGGAAGAGCAAACAGACGGTGAAATACCAAAAGAGAGTTTCTATCCCGTGCCTTTTGTTGTTCCTGTGTCTTATTTCGTGGAAGCGTGGAAAGGAGTGCCACAGTTGGAATTTACGGTGCACCCGCATTGCGGCGCCGCAACGTATGTGTTTGTAGAAAACGGGAAGTTTATACCAATAACAGAATTCGTGGACGTTGAGGGTTTCATGGAGTTCTTGATGGAGAGCGCAGAAGAGATAAATAAATCGAAGATTGGCAAACTGAAAGCGATGGCGAAGATGGTGAGGTTGGGTGGGAAGTTTATAGACCGTGAGAAAGCGCCGGCGGTATTCGATAACTTCACTTCCCTTACGGATATACTGGAGGGGGGCAATCGCGAGTCGCTTGCGAAGTTTCACCGTAAAACGCTTTTTATCGGTGCGATGCACTTCCAGGACGCTTACAATTTCGATCTGGAAAGGGTTAAGCGATGTGGGATCCACTATGCCACGCCAGACCACCGTATAATTCCTTTCTGCTCGTACAATGCCATTCACCGACCGTCAGTGGAAAAGGCTTTTTCTGTGCCTCTTCATGGCACCAAATCGCAATTGGGAAATGGGGAATAGCCAATAGGGAATAGAATAGGGTGCAGCCATGAATTATGAATGAGGTGAAGAAGGCGCTGGACAATCACCTTTAAATACAACAAGAGCCTATATAAAAATGCCCTTTTCGAAGAGTAGTATGACCTTGCTGAACAAGCGAAGGATGATTGCTATTGCAAACAAAGGGCTACAAAACACGCCGTATTGCACGGTCCCTGCGGTAAGCCCCCTTCAAAGGATGCAATGACCGTTTAGAGGCAACCACAATACGGTACATACCTACATAAAAAATTATTAACCACAGATTACACAGATTAACAC
>JAYEII010000044.1:0-11982 GCA_034660015.1 Methanobacteriota archaeon
GGAAGAAGACGGTGCATCAGCCCTTGTGTGCGCACCTATCGTCAGTTCCACCGTTGAAAAGGTGGTGAATATCCCGGTGGTAACGATAAGACCGAGTTCGAGTGTGGCAAGGGCGATTGAACTGGCAGCGAAGAAAGCAAGTTAAAATCGAGACATAAGGACAAAAAACAAATTATAGACACAGATTAACGCAGATTAACACAGATAACTTAACAAATCCGTGTAAATCCGTGTAAATCTGTGTCTTAAATAGAGGGAAGTTATACTTTATATACAATAAGAAAGAGAAAAGAGAGGTGTGTTTCAGGAATGAACAGGGACGTAGACATTCCAGTTAGGAAGATACGAGAAGACGTGTGGGAAGTGCCACAGTCGTATAAGGACTATATGAGAGTACCCGCGAGGATATACGCTGCTGAAGCGCTATTAGATAAGATGAAAAGTGACCTCACGCTACAGCAAACAATCAACGTCGCTTCGCTTCCCGGGATAGAAAAATATTCGATGGTTATGCCCGATGGGCATCAGGGATATGGATTTCCAATAGGCGGCGTTGCGGCTACGGACTTTGAGGAAGGTGTCATATCACCTGGTGGAGTTGGGTACGACATCAACTGTGGCGTAAGGCTCATCCGCACAAATCTGATGGAGAAGGACGTCAGACCTCATCTGCCCGAGATACTGGACACTTTATTCGAATATGTTCCCGCAGGGCTTGGGCTGTCAGGGAAAGTGAGGTTGTCGTATAGCCAGTTAGACGAAGTACTGAAGGGCGGCACGGAGTGGTGCATCGAGAATGACTATGGCTGGGAAGAGGATATAGAGCGGACAGAAGAGGGCGGGAAATTAAAAGCTGCGAATCCTGAGAAGATAGACGAAAAATCAAAGAAGCGTGGCGCCCCTCAATTAGGCACGCTCGGCTCAGGGAACCACTTTTTGGAACTGGGGGTAGTGGACGAAATCTTTGATGAGCGACTTGCGAAGGCGTATGGAATAGAAGAGAAGGGGCAGGTGACCGTTTTGATTCATACTGGCGGTAGAGGCTTTTCGCATGGCGTTTGCTCCTACTACTTGAGGAGTTTCGAACGAGAGATGAGCAAGGATGCAACACTATCGAAAATACTCAGTTTAGAGCGTGAATTAGCTTGCGCTTATTTGAGCAGCGACACGGGCATGGATTATTTTGAAGCGATGTGTTCGTGTGCGAATTATGCTTTTGCGAACAGGCAGATTGCAATGCACTGGGTAAGAAAAGTGTTTGAAGACGTGCTTCGAAGCTCAGCGGAGGATATGGAGATAAGGCTGGTGTATGACATTGCACACAACATAGCGAAAGAAGAAGAGCATGTGGTGGAAGGAAAGAGAAAGAAATTGTGCGTGCACAGGAAAGGAGCGACGAGAGCTTTCCCTGCGGGTGATGAGCGATTGCCCGCTGTTTATCGAAACATTGGTCAACCCGTACTTATTCCCGGTTCGATGGGCACACGCAGTTTTTTAGCTGTGGGTACCGAAACAGCAAAGCTCGAGACGTTTGGCAGTTGCGCTCACGGCTCGGGCAGGGAAATGAGCAGAACGGCAGCAATGAGGAAATACAGAGGAATCGAAGTGAAAGAAGAATTAGCTAAGCGAAATATTGTGGTGAAAACACGAGAACGAAGGAAGAGAGACGTGAGGCGGAAAAGAGGCATTCCGTTCGATAAATACGGTGAGTTGGCAGAGGAAGTATCAGCAGCATATAAAGACCCTGAGGTGGTGATTCGTAGTTGTGAAGTGTCGGGAATAGCGAAAAAAGTAGCTGCTTTTAGAGGCATTGGAGTGATAAAAGGATGAGTATATCTAAAACCTTAAAATTCACCGCAGAGCACACGGAGAACGCAGAGGCACAAGTTATAGACACAGATTAACACTGACAAAACAAACTGCAAAGTGCAAAATTTGTGTAATCTATGCAATCTGTGGTTAAAATTAACAATGTTAAACTTAAATAAGTCCGTGCCGTGTAAATCAGTGTAAATCTGTGTCTTAAATAAAAATACGTTATTCATTTTATATATCCCAGTATCTTCTTTGCACTTCTTTTACCTCTTCCACTCTTCTTCGCACTCGCTCACTTGCTCTTATTTCACTTTCTTTTACCCTTAACTCGCTCTCATCGGATAACAGCGAATTGAAAACCGATAAAGCGGATTCTGCAATGGCATTCAGGTTATATCCGCCCTCTAAAGCCATTACAACTCGTCCGTTGCTATTCTTTTCCGCTATATCCTTTATCAAAGACGTAAACCGCCCAAAGCCACGAGACGTCACGTTCATTGATGCCAACGGGTCGGCAGCATGTGCATCAAATCCGACGGATACGAGCACAAAATCAGGACTGAACTCCATAGCTATCGGCACTAAAATATCATTCAATGCATATAAGTAGCCGTCACCATCGGTACCTGCTGGCAGTGGGACATTAACGGTGAAACATTCCCCCTCCCCTTTACCCACTTCATCTATCCATCCAGTGCCGGGATAATGAGGGTATTGATGTGTGGAGAAATACAAAACAGAAGGGTCTTCAAAAAACACCTCTTGTGTGCCATTCCCGTGATGCACATCCCAGTCGGCAATCAAAACGCGGTTGATGCCATATTCCCTTTTTAAATGTTCCGCAGCAATCGCAATATTATTAAATATGCAGAATCCCATGCCTTTGTTCGGAGTGGCGTGATGTCCCGGGGGTCTTATCAGTGCAAAAATGTGCTTCAGGCTATTTGACTTGTCCATTACTTCGTCAACGGCTTTTGTTACGCCTCCTGCGGCAAGCATCGCAATTTCATAGGTATCTTCGCATAACGGCGTATCCGGGTCAAGTGCGCCCCCGCCCCGTCTGCATATCGCTTCTACTTCTTTTATATATTCGGGAGCATGCACATACCGTAGTTGCTCTTTCGATGCCTTTGCCGGGACAATTCTTCGCAGCTTTTCCGCGATTCCCGTTTCTTCCAGTTTCCGTATTATGGCTCTCAGTCGTTCCGCCGTCTCAGGATGGACGCCCGTGTCATGCTTCAGGTAATCTTCGTGATAGACGAATCCCGTGGAAGTGGTGGTGTTCATTTTATAGTCATTCCGAAAAGTATTTTAAAGAAAAGTATTTTAAAACCACAAGATTACACAACACTTTTTCTTTTTTACAAAAAGAAAACCTGTGCTAAAAGAAAAACAAATTATTATGTTCTTTTGGTAAAGCTTTTCTTTCTAAGAAAAGGTTTCTTGTGAAATCTCGTGGTTCATTATTTACTATTTATTATTGGAATGACTATATTTTATTTTTCTGTAAATGTTTTTCTTTTTCTGAAATAAATCTGCGTAAATCAGTGTAAATCAGTGTCTTAAATAGAAGGAAGTTATACTTTATATACAATGAAAGAAGCGTTGGTAGAAGCAGGTAAAAGCCTGGCCGAAGCATTAGTAATCGTAGCCATCATAATTTCGGTTGCGTACGCAGCTACGGGGACATGGCATGTGGGCTTCGCCGTCGAGTCCGGCAGCATGAAGCCAAATATGCAGGTAGGGGACCTGATTTTCGTGCAAGCACCTCATCGCACAAACATCACAACATACGAAACAGGTGAAAAGCTCAATTATACATCGTTTGAAAAGTACGGCGATGTGATTATATATCGCCCGAATGGGTTCTCTTCTGCAACGCCAATAATACATAGGGCGATGTACTGGGTAGAGAAAGGAGGAGAGATGCCCGATGGAAAACCAGCGCCTCATGCAGGCTACATAACTAAAGGAGATAATAACGCTGGTTTTGACCAGCCAATGCTTGGGGTTGAGCCTGTGAGACCCGAATGGGTTGTAGCAGTGGCGAGAGCAAGGATTCCTTACTTAGGCTATCCTTCGATTATATTAAAGAAAGGTTTTTAAAAAAGTAGAACAAGATAAGCAAGGGAAGGAGAAGTGTTTGTAACATGGGAAAAAAACCAGCTCGTAAGTACACGAAAGTAACGGGACATGCGTATGTGCGGAAGAAGTATATGGGAGGAATCCCGGGAAGTAAGATAGCGCTTTTTGATATGGGCAACCTGAGCAGGGGCATGGATTTTCCTGTTGCTTTGTCTCTGGTTGCGAAAGAAGCATGTCAAATAAGGCATAACGCGTTAGAAGCAGCGAGGATTTTTGCTAACAGGTACCTGGTGAAGGAAGTGGGGCGGAACAATTTTTACTTGAAAATAAGGCCGTATCCGCATCACGTGCTGCGAGAGAACAAAATAGCTTCAGGTGCGGGTGCGGACAGGGTCTCAAGCGGGATGCGACACGCATTTGGAAAAGCCGTGAGCACTGCCGCACGGGTGAAGCCCGGGCAGAAGATATTAAGTGTGGGTATAGAGGCGCAAAATTTCGACGATGCGAAGGAAGCTTTGAGAAGGGCAAGTTATAAGCTCCCTACTCCTTGTAGATTTATAATAGACAAAGGCGAGGAGTTACTGGGTGTGTAACTAATGGGATAAATATGAGTCAGAGTAGGAGTAGGAATGGAAGCGGAAGCGGGGTAACACATAGGGGTGTAATTCCAATTCATGACTCCATGGAGATACGGGAAGGGGATTCGTTGTTGGAAATAAACAAAAGAATTGAGATGATAGGTGAAAAAATAGACATGCTTAGTTCGGAGATTAGTGAGTTAAAAACTGCTTTTGAAGAACTGTCGAGGCTAAAAGAATTTTTACCGCTTAATATCAGGGTTGTAGAAGTAAGAGAGACTACGGTAGAAGGGGCGAAGCGTGAGATTTTGGAATATTGTGATAAACATAAAGGCGAAATTTTCTATCCTGACGATGTTGCAGATGAGCTTGGGCTTGATTTGAAAACCACTGTGGAAGCTACCGAAGAACTTATGAAGGAAGGGAAAGTGGAGGAGGGGTAATAATTAGAAAACCCTTTAGAAGAGTTTGAATAAAATCTGTGTAATCTGTGGTTTTAAAAAAGGAGATAAAAAATGGAACTAGAAAAAGAAGCATATCCGAAAGTAATCGTGCGACCCGTAGTGGTCGTTACGACAATATCGGAAAGAGGGATAGCAAATGCAGCGCCGTTCAGCCTTAATTCGCCGATGAACTTTGAACCACCTCTGTACGGGTTCTCGTGCAATTCGGAACACGATACGTGGAAGAACATCCAAGCGAATGGTGAGTTTGTGGTGAACGTGGCAGGGAAAGAGCTTGGTGCGTTAATGCACGTGCTGGAAGCGGATTATCCGTATGAGGATAACGAGATAGCACATGCGGGACTGACGGAAGAAAAGGCGAAGGCGGTGAAGCCTCCAAGGATAAAAGAAGCGATAGCATGGATAGAATGCAAACTGGAGAGATATACCGAATTGGATGGCCATATCTGGATAACGGGAAGCGTATTGGCAGTGGGAGTGAAAGACGAATTCTGGAAAGAACCGGGCGTGATGGATGTGGAGAAAGCGAAGCCGTTGTGCCACGTAGCGGGGGAGTTCTTTGCAGAGGATATGAAAGAGGCGAAGTATAAGAGGGCTTAATCAGGGGTGGAAAAAGAAGAAAAAATTAGGTGATGTAAAATGTCAGAAGAAGAAAACAAATTTAAGGAGGATTTTAGGAAACTTGTGAAGGGCTTAATAGCACTTTGCCCAGCATACAATTCGGCGACGAGAATCCTGCGTGACACCAGAGAGAAATCGATAGCTCACGTCGGTAGCGCATATCCAGAAATCTTTGATGCAGAGATATTGCCTGTGTTAACTTCGGTCTTTGGCTTCTCCCCTAAACCCAAAGTGGAGATAGAAGGTAGCAGTGTTGGATATGATTTGCTAACCCTCGGGGAGAGACTTGAGAAATTGTTAGATGACAAAGGGATAAGAGAAATTATCGGAAGAAGCATAGGTGAAGAACCACCTAATCCTGCTAAAGACTATGTGGAGATAAGCGTGAAAGCGATTGCAAAAGATGACCAAACAGCTCTGAAATTATTGCGAATAGCAGCTGGAGAGACTTCTTATGTCTATTTCGATACCTTGATTTCAAAGGTGAAGGAGCAATTTGGTCTTGAATTAGACAAAGAAAAGCTCGTTGAGCACCTTACAAAGTTGGATAGTTTAGGTCTTCTTTATGGATTCTGGGAGGATCGTATTCAGGTAAAGGAGCACTATAAACGCCATATAATTGACTTAGCTAAAATCGAGTAATGCAACAGTTAGTGGAAGAAGAAAGGAAGAAGAAAGAAGAAACCGAAGGAGAGAAATCACGGAGCCAAGAGGCTTTACATCCTACTGTTGAAGGACAGAAAAGGGATCAAAAAGAGGAAGAGATAGAAGAAACTCCCCAACCTTTAGTGATAAGAGTAAGAACAAAAGACATGAATATGAAGCCCTATAAGCCAAAAACAGACATAGGAATAATTACTCTTGAGTCAAAAAAAGAAATTGACTTTAGTAAGCCAAAGTCAGATAAAAAAGAGATTTGGATTGAGAGAGGTAAACCTACTTTTGGTCATCCGAGAAAAAACAACAAAGCAATCAATGTACAAACCAGGGAATTCTTGTTTAAACCAGAATTGAAGCCGAAAGAGCCCAAAGTACCAGAAGTGGAACTTGGTAAGACGATTTTAGAGGGATTAGAAAAAAAGGATGGAGCACGAGTAGAACCTGCGGTAATATCAGAAGAATTAGAATTACCAAACTTCTTTGAACTTTTATTAGGAAAAGGAGCAGCGATAATTTCGGAAGGAAAACCCATTTGCATTATCGTAGAAAAGACTAAGGAGAAATATGAAGAACTTTTAGCCGTGCTTTGCAGAGATGTTTATAGGGAGAAAATAGGGGGAAAGCCAATGCCTATTCGTGAGAAGACCATAGAAGACTTGCGGAAAGACTGGAATTCATTAGTTGAACGCAAGATAATTATCGCTGAGGAAGTGGCGGGAGGTAGTGAAGAGCTTTTTAAAATGCTTAAAAGCTTCTTCTCACAAGATATAGGCTTCTTAATCCTGGTAACTTCCGAACCCTTTAAGTTAGAAACTGAGATTAGAAAAGAAGAACCATCTGCAAATGTAATTACGATTGGGGGTTTGCCACCTGAGGTAGAGGCTAAGAGAGAAGAGATTTTGAGACTTGTTCGTGGTAAAAAATCAGTCGGTCTGAGTAGTTTCGGTGCGGAATTCAAGAAATCGGTGAAGGAATTTGAAGATGAATTGGAGAAATATCTGGATTATGGGAAGGCACCATGGGAGTTAAAGCGAGATTGGGACAAATTGACAGCGTGCTCCCCTGATGACAATGAACAAGCAAGCGATGAACATTCGGCAATGAAAGCTTTCGTGTGGCTTTATGAATGGAAAAAGCATAAGAAACAGATAATTCCAGAGTTAGAAACCGAAGATAAAGGAATTGACGTAAGAGTCGATGACAGGAATTACGAGATAGAAACTCTCTTTGGGGTTGGAGATGTAATGACCAAATTAACCAGGAAAATGGGGAAATACAGTAAAGGAGAGAAGGTCTATTTTGTGCTAAAGAATGTGGACATTCTGAGAAATCTATCTTTAATTGCCAGTTTCAGAAGAGTGTGGAGAAAAGCGGGTTACAAAGTAGAGTTCTTCGGGTTGGATTTTGACGAACAGAAACTCGTGCCTCTGGAAGAATTTAAAAATAAACCATCACTAATGAAATGGAATTAACAGCTGACTTGATCTGGGGCATAATAATAAGTATAGAGATTACTGCAGCAGTTACGGTTGGTATTGCGTTTGGTAATTATTTATGGCGTCTAAGAACAGAAAGATCGAGAGGTGCGAAAGAGAGGTGTAAGATAGTTTATGATGATTTTCTAATTAAAAAGATTACCAAAGTAATTGAGGAGGTAGAAGAGATAAAACCATTCTATTTTCATTTAGAATTTGAGGAAGAAATAAAGTCCCTCTTGCTAAAGTCCACCAAAAATTGTTTAGATAAGCTCGGTAAAATCTCTGAGGACTATACAGATATGCGTGATATTGCTACTGATAGACTGAGAGAGAAGTTAGAAAGGCTGTTACGTGATTCTTATAAAAATGTTAGAGAGAAGGAGCAAGAGAAGAAAATATTGTCTTATCTTGGAGAGGGTGAGGACATCGTTAAATGTCTATCTAAGCATTTTCATAATTTAGAACACGACATTCTTAGAGCAAAAGTCAAAGGTGATGAGATTAGTTTTGATTGGTTTAAGAGGCTCCAACTTTATGAAACTCATGATCGGAAGGCAAAGTTAAATGAGATGTTAAGAGATGCAGGCAAATCCTTAGAAAGTTTCTTCCAAGAGCTCAATTCTTGGCTAAATAAGGAAGCATCTATTCGTTTTTTAAAGGAATACCAAGAAAAATACTTAAATGAGGCTAAGAATACAAAAGAGAAATTGGAGAAGGATGCAAAAAAGTTAAAATTTAAACGGGGATTTGTATATGGAATAGGAGATGAGCAAGTGTTACAGGATTTAAAAGAAAAAATACCTGAAGAGAGTTCGGAGAGAAGATTTATATAATAATCATAGTTTGGATAATCGAATGGCAAAAATTTTTGAAAATGTTAAAATGTGCAGAACAAAACAATGAAAAAAGTAGTGCTTGCATATTCAGGTGGACTGGACACCTCGGTCTGCATCCCGCTGCTCAAAGAGCATTATGGCTATGACAATGTGGTTGCCGTAACCGTGGACGTAGGGCAGCCTGAAACCGAGCTAAAAGAGGCTAAAGAAAGAGGTGCGAAGCTGTGCGACTCGTATAGGGAAATAGATGCAAAAGAGGAGTTTGTGCGTGATTATATCTTTCCGTTAATAAAGGCGAATGGCAACTACGAAGGATACGTGCTCGGAACGGCGATAGCGAGACCGTTGATTGCGAAGCACGTAGTGGAAGTTGCAAGGGAAGAGAACGCAGATGCAGTCGCACATGGATGCACAGGCAAGGGTAACGACCAGCTCAGGTTTGACGCCGTTTTCAGAACCACTGACCTGGATGTGGTCGCACCGATGAGGGAGCTGAGTTTGACGAGGGCGGAGGAGAGGAAATATGCTGCAGAGCACGGCATTTTACTTAAGCCCGAGCACCGATGGAGTGTGGATGAAAATATCTGGAGCAGAAGCATAGAAGGGGCGGAATTGGAAGACCCCTCTTTTTCACCGCCTGAAGAGATATTTCAGTGGACTGTTTCGGCGGATAAAGCGCCTGAAGATGCAGAGACAATAAAAATTGACTTTGAGGAAGGCGTTCCTGTTTCGATAAACGGGACAAAAATGGAGGGCGTTTCGCTACTAAAAGAGTTGAACGAAACAGGAGGCAAGCACGGCGTTGGCAGAACGGACATAATTGAGGACAGAGTGCTCGGCTTTAAGGCGAGGGAGAACTACGAGCATCCCGCAGCTACTATATTATTGGTGGCGCACCGTGACCTCGAACAGCTTGTCTTAACGCGAAACGAGCTGAGGTTTAAGGATTTCGTTGATTCCGCGTGGAGTGAGTTAGTGTATCAGGGTTTAGTCATGGACCCGCTTTATGATAGTCTTAATGCCTTTATAGATAAGACGCAGGAACGCCTGAACGGCTCGGTATATGTGAAACTGGAGAAGGGCGTTGCGCGAGTGGTAGGAAGAGAATCGCCAAACGCATTGTATTCCGCAACGGTTTCGTTTGACGTTAAGCAAGAGCAGAAGGGTGCGGAGGGATTCTCGATGTATCATGGTTTTCAGTCGAGGATGGTCAAAAATGTTTAATAAAGTAGCGATTGGAGGTACCTTCAATGTGTTACATAAGGGGCACAAAGCGTTATTAACAACGGCATTCATGATTGGTAAATCCGTGGACATTGGATTAGCCTCTGACGAGTTTGCAAATCGGTTTCGTGCCACGCAGACGAGGAGATATGAAGATAGAAAGCAGAAATTAATTGCCTTTATCGAAAAATTTGAAAATAAAAAATACGAAATTATCGAGATACGCGATTCGTACGGTATTGCAACCACGGAAACAGCGATTGATTGCATTGTTGTCTGTGAAGAAACTCTCCTGCGTGCAGAGGAGATAAATGCAATACGATTTAAAAAAGGCTTGAGCAAGCTGGTTATTGTCGTCGTGCCTATAATGCTTGCTGATGATGGCAAACCGATTTCCGGCGAAAGGATATTAAATAAGGAAATTGACGAAGATGGAAAATTGGTGTGTGCCAGGTGAGCTGACGGCACTGTCTTAAAATATAGTGCTTTATCACCGCGGAGAGCGCCGAGGATAGCGGTTTAGCGGTTTGGCGTTTTGGCTAACGAGCTGAACCGCTAATAAACTAAACCTCTAATTCCGTGTGCTCTGCGGTGAATTTTGGGGATATAGCAATTTCACTATAAAAGTCGACAGTGCCGCACACTACCCCCATGCCATTTTGCGACGTTTATCAGGGTCAGCAAAACTGACCTCTTCCACGTCAAAATGTTCTGGGTCAAATGCTCCACCAAGCCACTCCAGCATTTCTTCATGCTCCTCATGCTCGGGATTTCGTAGGATTTCTAAAAGCTCTTCATATCCCCAGATGCCACCACAATCTTCGGGTGGACATGCTCTTTTTCCTTTTATACATATCGGATACTGAACACCTTTTTCTCGGGGAAGTATCTTTTCCAATTGTATTTTGTGTTCCCAGCTATCACCGAAATCATATACGTAATCTGCCGTTCGATTTTCCATAGAGAAATAGTCAGCTATTTTTTGTTTCATTTCCGAAAGAACTTCTTCACCAAAATCTTCATTAGGGCTTCCTATATTCACCGTTAAACCCGTTGAAGGATTCACCAGCTCGAATTCATGCAGATGGTAATCTATCCAGCCCATAGCGTTTTGAATGGCGATGTGTAGATCCCAGAATGTATAAGTTTCCGGGACCTGTATTCGCCGCCAAATCGGTGGTTTAATTCCATTCAGCGCGATCTTAAATTGGTACACTTGACTGTATTTCTTTTTCATTTTTCGCGATTCCTCCTTCTCTTGATTGTTTATACTTTTATCATATATATATTCATTCCTCAAGACTATCCAGCAGCTCTGCTTTTCTCATTTCGAGTGATGCCACCTGGGTTTTCAACCTCTTCAACTCTTTGTTTGTCTGTGCCAACTCTGTCTCGATTTTTTTCTTCTTAAGGTAGTTGCTACCGTATTTTTCATCTACAAATGCTTCTACTTCACTTCGAACCAGCTTGAAATATGGGTTCTCGAATACATAATTAATGCGGTACTGTAGCTTGCCATCCCTAATCCCCGCAATAATTCCCTTCTGTGTTAGTCCAAATTCTTTTCGAGCAGACTTATCGCTAAGCGTAGCTCCTTTCTTAACCCATGCAGATTTTGCTTCTCTGGAATGCATCTTATTTTCTCCCTAAGTAGAAGTATAATTTTCTTTGGTAATACTTTGGTATGAAAATACCACTGATTAAATGGTAGTCGTAACTTTGGAAACTGCATATCCACGTCGTTCCAAATCTCTTACCATTGCTTGCTCCCTCTTTTTTGACCTCCTTTCATTGACAATATCAGCCCCTACATCTTGATAAGGTTTTCCGGTTTTCAATACACGATAGATTTCAATCAATATTCGATGTCCAACTGCGACTAAAGCCCGCTTTTTGCCACGTCTTCTGGCTATAATAGGATAAACAGCATTTAAAGCAGCACCCTTCGTCCTCGACGCAGCCCATGCCGATTCTGTTAGCGTTGCTTTAAGGTAATTGTTGCCACGGCGTGTCTTGCCACTTTTTTTCTTCCCCGCACTCTCGGGGTTGCCTGGGCATATCGCCGCCCAAGAAGAGAGATGTGCCTCATCGGGAAATTTTGATATTTCTTCAGCGGAGAGCTCATCCTTTTCAAGCAATAAAACGATCATACTCATTGAAGAAACGCCGAAGACCTTTGATACAACAGAAGAAAGCTTGATATTGGCGTCTTCCAGGACTT
>JAYEII010000045.1:0-8110 GCA_034660015.1 Methanobacteriota archaeon
TAGCAAAAGACATTGATCGTGAACTTTATGGAGACTGACCTTGAAATTATTTATGGATACGTGGGGATGGCTTACTATGCGGGATAAAAGGGAGCATAGGCACAAGGAGATAAAAGATATATATCTTAGTTTATGCAGTAGAAAATGTTTATTTTACACTACCGATTATGTCTTAGACGAAACCTTTACACTTCTTTTCAGACGGTTGCCCTTTAAAAAGGCTAAGGATTCACTGGATGTAATAGAACTTGCTATCAAGGAAGGTTATCTCCGTTTAGAGCGTATTACCGCAGAGCGATTTGAGAAGGCAAAAGGCATAAGAATAAAGTTTCAGGACAAGCCAAGAATATCCTTTACAGATTTAACCTCAATGGTAGTCATGGCAGAGATAGGAATCACCTATATTCTTACGCAAGATGACCATTTCGCTCAGGTAGGAATGGGTTTTCAAAAAATTTTATAACAAGAATTTATTTTCTTGTACATCACACCCGCTTTTATACGCTCGGCATTGCTCATCGCTTCCGCAACCGCTTCTGCTCTGCTATCGCCAATCCCTATTCCCGTGGCAATGGGTTCTCCCTGCTTTACAATTCTGCCTTTTTCTGGAATATCCACTATTCCTTGCACATCCCTATCTAAATTCCCCCTCACTACCCCTTCTTGTCTTGCAAACACAATCGTTTTTGCAGCATATCTTTTCGCTTCCACTTGTTCTACGAGTAAATCCCCTTCTCCTCTTACCGCTTTCATAGACGCATCAACTAAATTCAAATTTAGACCTGTAGAAAGCTCAACGGTGTCCAGGCTTCCTTGAAACCGTGGGTTCACTTCTATTACGAAAGGTAAGTCATCCGTAACAACAAAATCAATCCCGTTAGAGCCTACCAGCCCTAATTCAGTCGTTAAGAACTCGGCAATTTCACACATCCGCTCTGAAGATTTTGTTACAAACGGGGAGATGTTTCCGCAGTAGGCAAAGGGTCCGGGAGCGTAAACCGAATCCAGACCTATCAACTGCTCATTCACGGATACCGAAATTGCCTCGTGCTCGGTTGAAATGAGCGATACCGAGGCATGCGTTCCATTTATGTATTCCTGGAATAAGAACTCAGGAAAAAGTTTAGCCCAGCGAATCAATTCCTTCTCATCAATACAAAAGAAATTAGCCGTTCCCCCACCGCCATAAACGGGTTTCGCCACCACGGGATAGTGAAAGTCTTTCAGTTTCGCTTTTTCTTTTCCTTCCGCTATTTCTCTGCCCGTATAGCTAAGAGGATGCGGGATACCTAAATCGTCTAATCGCGATGAAAGCCATGCTTTATTCGATACTTCTCTCGTCTTTTCCGGTGTGTTCCCCACTATCTTTTTCCTATCCTTAACAGCTAAGAACCCGAAATCCGCACTCTCAAACCCGGAGCCTATAATTATACCGTCAGCTTCTTCTATCTCTGCTTTAAGGTGTTTAACGTCGGCGTGAAGCTGAAGCGGATTCAGAGGGAAATATCTGGTGGCACATCTCCTCGTATCTATATCGCCAAAAGCATCGGCAGCATACATCTCATAGCCCGCCCTGCTGCCGGAACATACGATATGCCTCACCGAATATCCGATTGCCAATATTTTTAAAGGAATCCTCTCTATTTCCATCTTTATCACTTTTAATTAATAAGAGCGGCTATTCTATTCAAACTTAACCGCAGGAATCCAAAAAACCTTGACTAAAAAAACAATTTAATGGCAGGTATCCAATCATAATAAACCCGCCCGTTCGCATCTACAAATTCAGTGCAGTTTATCCAGCCATTAGCGGTTGGCAGTGCTGGAGTGTGGTGAATTTGAGGATAAGAGCCTGTGCGAATGGTGTAATTGTAAGTTTCGCCTTTCACAAGTGTGAATGATTCGTTAAAGGAGATATTGTGCCAATCACCGCTGTAACCATTCCAATTTGCCGTCACGTTCCAGGTCAAGTTCCAAATTTTTACGTATTCGGTATGCCCACCGGTGCCTTTGCAGGGATATGTGTAAAGTTTATGCACGGTTGCCGTTTGGTTTGGTGTGATTGTGCCGTTATGCGTGCCGAAGATGCTTGGATAAGTCCCTAAACCTGTGTCAAACGTCTGTGATGACATTAATTCAAACATATAAAATGCATTTCCGTTACAGTCCCATGTTGATGGTGCACCTTGCCAGTAGTAGATACGCCCATCGGCAAGCCCTAATCTGTTTCCAACATAATTGCCTACGGGGCATGGAATGGGCTCTAATTCTTTCCATTCATCTTGCGAGATGTTGTAGCGGTAGAAATTATATCCTGGGTCTTCTAAACAACTACCACCGCCAAGGGCAAAGATGTAATCGCTACATTCGTTTGACCAATTTCCAATCCTGATTAAAGAGGCACCGTCTCCCACACCTTCGCTCTCAGGTATGGGACTCAAATCCTCCCAACTCTTTGTAGGGATATGAAATCGAGCAAAATCTTGATTTGGAACTGTTTCCTGCCGTTCCCCTCGCAGTGCATATATGTATTCTCCACCCGTCCAAACTAAAGAAGCTCCGTCATCAGTAGCAGTCCAATTAGGGTTAAAAAGTAGCTCATTCCATGAATTATTAGCGATGTTATAGCAAGCGAACACGGATTTGCGGTCTTTGTTTCCTATTATTGCATAAATATAACCATCGTATCCCGACCACGTAATGGCATCTCCAGCACCTTGAGCGTGAGGAGTATCTACCAGTTGTTCCCAGCTATTGTTTGTTATACTGTACCGGTAGAAGAGGCACCGGTCATCATCCTCCGCTTTGTATCTTGCGCCAAGCAAAGCATAGATAGAATCATCACTATTCCACGCGAGAGCCGCACCATTTCTAAATGCTCCTGTTGGAAGACATGAAATGTTCATCGAAACCCAATTATCCGTTTTGGGATTATAACGCCAAAATGTTGGAACAGAAGTAGCATGAAGGCATCTGGCAATATAAATATTCTTTCCAGTGCCAACTATCGCTTCTCCGTAACCACCTGCTGCTGGAGTATCCGCTTTCTTAACCCACTCACCCATTAAAGACGGGGTTGCTTCAGTTACAGCACAATTGCTACTACCACTATCTAAGGGTAAAGCAGAGGGCATCGCTGCTATAGCCACCAAAAATAGCAGGCTAATCAATGCAGTTATAATTTTTATGCTCCGCTCTTTTCCCTTCGGATAAAATACACTTCTTCGCGACATGAGATGGTAGAGCTAACATATTTACGTTAGTCCCACTTTAGATTTATGATTATTATATATAAATAGGCTGGTTCAATTCTAAAACAAAATGGAATTGAACATTAATGATGAGTTAAAAGCAAGGGTCTTGAAGCAGTTAACCGATGGAAAGGTTTATTCTTTCTATCTATTGTCGAAAGCAGTTGGGGCTAATAACACCACGGTTAAGAAAAATTGTAACTTCCTCCACCTGATAGGACTCATTGATATCAACAAAATCTCAGTGGAAGAAAGTGCGTCAGGTATACCCTCTTACAGGGTTAGAATCACAGAAGACGGATTGAAAGCAGTGAAGAATATCATCAAAATTATGAAAACCTGAAAAGAGTGTAAAAACCTTAACTCCGCACCTTTTTGGGGAACATATATAACCCAAGTGCCTCATCCAGATCCATCACCTTCTTTGGAACTTCAGCAATCATGCCACGCCCACCCATCTCAAGATGGTAAACCTTGCCGTATTTGAATAACAGATCAATCGGCGTGATATTATGATTGATTTCCGCCTTCTTCAAGAGCTGCTCCAGCTTACAGTGGATATAAAGGGACAGAAACGCGATGAACACGTGTCCAAAGACACTTTCATCGTCCTGTAAGTAGAGCTTATCCGCATTAAGCACCGTCTTATACGTGTCAAACATCTTCTCAACCACTTCTCGTTTCTTATAGAGCAGATAGATTTCCTGCTTCTCGACATTCATATCTGAGATAAAGTATTCCGTGAAGTGGATACGTGTGTCGTAATAATGGCTATTCCTCTTTGTCGGGAGCACGTAGGAGGTCTCCTTACCTCCCAGGAACTTTATGGTTCCTTCAGAAAAGAAACCCCTGTCGAGGATGAGAACTTTTCCGCCGATATCAAGCTCATTGATCGTGTGATACAGCGTTTTTATATCCTTCACACTGCCAGGAAGAGAGCGAATCATTGCCGGCAATCCCGTGTCTGCGCTGCACAGTAGAGCGAGATTTATCTGTGGTACATGTATCTTATCCTTGTTGTATCCCTTCTCTGCCTGACTGATGCTCATAGAACGTGAGAACATGGAACTCAGGTTGTATACAAGTTGTTTGCTCATATCTGCAAGTTCCCTGAACAGGACATTCTGACCAGCTCGATTTACGCCTACCTCACGTAACACTCGTGAGAGATTCTTTGGATTTAGGTTCGGCTTAGTACCGTCGGCGTTGTATAGTTTCTCCCATGCATCTTTCGCACGTTTTAATGGGACATTGCCAGAAGCACGCACCATAGCAAGAGCGCAGATTTCCTCCCAGTGGTCGGGAAAACCCTCTTTCAACACAGGTTTGATGTCCTGCATCATTCTGTGTAGCAGCATCGAATTCCCGTATTCAGTAATATTTCGCGGACCCGCGATATATTTGTGCTCATGCTTATTTTGCCCCTTTGGAATAAATCCACGTTCTTTGTCGAGTTTTCCGAGGTATTTTGACACTTTCCGTCCTCTTTTTATCTCTTTATCGTAACGACTCGTTGAATGATAGACATAGTTCTTTGACCCCCGTGTCTTGATTTCGAGACACGTTTTACCCGCGTGTCGCTGATTTTCCAACCAACTTCTCGCCCACTCTTCTATGTTCCCCATAAAGTTACGTAGGGGGTATATAAATAAAAAGCTTTTCGGTTTTCTTCTCTCGTTAAATCATAAACGCATGCTTTATGTTGCAGTTGGTAATTATATGTTCCCCATGATTTGGCGGAGTTAAGGTTTGTAAAAAGAAAAAGTGTTGTGTAATCTTGTGGTTAGCTAAACAAGTACGCGTTCTTTTATAAATTCGTAATTCCTTTTGACATTGCTTCTTCCTTCTATTAATGCTCCGTGCCCTGGCAGCAAAAGTTCTGTATCCAGCGCTGATATCCTGTTGATGCTTGTTTCTAGCTCCTCTTTGTTACCAAACGGTAAATCTGTTCTTCCTACGCTTTTATCAAACATCAAATCACCGCATATTAGAATCTTTTCAGCCGAAACGTAAAAACAAACGCTTCCCGGTGAATGCCCAGGCGTATGCACTATTCTCAACTCGGTGTCCCCTATACTTAGATTCTCGTCAAGAACAAAATACACCTCGAATTTAGGTCCTGTGCCAACGCCAAGAACCCTCGAAACTTCTTCAAGCATAATATCAAGATATTCCATTTGTGATGGGTGTAGTGCAACTTTTGCGCCGGATATATCCTTAAGCGCTGCGGTTGCGTTACAGTGGTCGGGATGAAGATGCGTGAGCGTTATCAAATCAATATCCTCTGCACTAATCCCATCTTTCTCCATTTCCTCGAGTCGCAGCCCAAGATAAATCTCGAATCCCGGGTCTATGAGAACCGTGAGTTCATCCCGTATCACATACGTGTTTGCATCAAACAATCCTTTCTCCTTATACCCGTACACGCCGTCTTTAATTCGCATTTTAAACCTTTTTTTCTTTTAGCACCGTTTTTCTTTTCTGCAAAGCATTTTTGATAAAAGTTTTAAGAAAAGTTTTAAAGAAAAAGTGTTGCAACAATCAAAGCTGATTCAATAAGAGCGGCAATAAGAAGAAGAGGCAAGATCAGAATGAGGAATACCTTCAAGCCATTCCTCAATTCCTTTTTTAAGTCCCTATCTCCTTTCCGTTTCAAAACCTCGCGCCCCAGTCTCAAGCCAATTGACGCGGAGAGCAAAAAGGCGGGTATCTCAAACATCCCATGCGGCACTATCGCAAGAAAGATAATCAGCCCCTGCTCTTTTGCAAACCAGCCGAGTAAACCACCATTGATAAACACGGAAAATAGCGGAAAAATACCTATCAGCGGTCCCAATATGATGTCAAGGAAGCAGGTGAACGAGTTATTCAAAAATAGCACGGCAAAGAAAGCCAAAAAAATTATCCATGGGGGGTATTCATGTGTAGAATCTTTTAAATTCTCACTAAGCTGCTGAATCCACTCCAGAGGCACATTAAATATTTCGCTCAGGAAACCGACATACCCAACGATAATGGCGCCAACGAAAACAACGGAAACGAGCAGGACGTAAAATCTAATAGAATAAAGATATTCACGCACCGATAACTTTTCTTCTTCCATTTTCTTCTCGTAAAGATGATAAGCATTTTTATAACTAAAATCTTGTGGTTATAAAAGGAGTTGAAATATTAAAATGAGAACGTCGAAAATACCCGGATTTTATAAGCTGAGAGCCAAGGAGAGATTGAAGATTGTAAGAGATTTTGCAGCGTTATCGGAAGAGGAGCTAAACGTGCTTGGCAACACGGGTTCGCTGGGCGAAACAGCAAATAGAATGATAGAAAACGTTGTGGGTACAATGCCTCTACCGATGGGCATTGCTACTAATTTCATGATTAATGGTAATGATTACCTGATACCAATGGCGATAGAAGAGCCTTCTGTTGTCGCAGCGGCAAGCAATGCAGCAAAGATGGCAAGGGATAAAGGCGGGTTCCAAACGAGTTCCACGGAACCCATAATGATCGGGCAAATCCAATTGACCGGTGTTTCCGACCCGTTCGCTGCGAAATTTGCCATTCTCGAAACTAAGCACCGAATTTTAGACCTCGCAAACGAAAAAGACCCTGTGCTTGTGAACCTTGGCGGCGGTGCGAAAGACATCGAGGTAAACGTCATTGACACCGCCGAAGGTCCGGGTCCAATGGTGATTGTCCATCTACTGGTCAACGTTAAGGACGTAATGGGTGCGAATGCGGTAAACACGATGGCTGAAGCGGTTGCACCATTTATTGAGCAGCTCACAGGTGGAAAAGCGAATTTGCGAATCGTTTCTAATCTTGCAACGTACAGGTTAGCACGTGCAAGGGCGGTTTTCGCGCGGGGTGCAATCGGCGGCGTGGAAGTCGTAGATGGTGTCATCAGTGCATACTTATTTGCAAAATCTGACCCGTACCGATGCGCAACGCATAACAAAGGTATAATGAATGGTATAGATGCAGTTGTAATCGCCACGGGGAACGATTTCAGAGCGATCGAGGCGGGTGCACATACGTATGCAAGCATCACCGGGAAATACCAGCCATTGACGAGATGGGAAAAGAACCGAGACCGTGACCTGGTGGGAACGATTGAACTGCCAATTGCAGTCGGTATCGTTGGTGGTGCAACGTCCGTTCATCCTACTGCAAAAACGAACCTCAAGATACTTGGCGTGAAAACGGCAAACGAACTTGCCGAAATTATCGCTGCGGTGGGTCTGGCACAGAATTTCGCTGCGCTGCGTGCATTGGCAACCGAAGGTATCCAGAGAGGGCATATGTCGCTACATGCGCGGAACGTTGCAATATCGGCAGGTGCAAAAGGAGAGCAGATAGACCGTGTTGTGGAAATACTGGTGCGCGAGAAGAAGGTAAGAATTGACAGGGCGAAAGAAGTGCTGGAAGAGATGACCTGAGAAATGAGTTTCAAGTCTAAGGAGACGGAAGTGGCAAGTCAGTTAAAGGAGGATTTTAAGGAGTTCGAAGAGCGTTGCATGGGGATATTGCTATTCGGGTCTTATGCTGACGAAGAAAGAAGCGGAGGTGATAAGAAGGTTCAACGGTCTGAGGAACGCCGTTGTTCATAAATATAACCAGCTGGATTTGGATGCCGTTCAGCGAGGATTGAATAAAATAGAAGTGCTGTATGAGGTATTAGATAAATTATTAATCGTGTGGAATCTCGTGGTAAATTCATTATTTGCAATTTCCTATTTTCCATTCTGCCTTACGCAATATTCCTCGCAGCGTTTGCACTTCTCTCTCGGTAAGCTCTGCTCTGCCAAGAATCCTTCTAAGCATGAGCAACGTCTTCTCTCTTTTATGGTCCTTGTAAC
>JAYEII010000045.1:8210-11940 GCA_034660015.1 Methanobacteriota archaeon
CCTATTTTCCATTCTGCCTTACGCAATATTCCTCGCAGCGTTTGCACTTCTCTCTCGGTAAGCTCTGCTCTGCCAAGAATCCTTCTAAGCATGAGCAACGTCTTCTCTCTTTTATGGTCCTTGTAACCAATCTCATCAAAAAACGTTTCCAGATGCACGAACAACCGCTCCTTGTCCTCTACACGTGCTAATCTTAACCGTATCGCTCTGGCTCTGGCTCTGGATGTTGAACCCGAATCTATCCTCCCGTCCACGCCGCTTAATTCGTACATAACGACCGCAACGGCATGCGAGAGGTTCATCACAGGATATTCAGGGCTCGCAGGAATGCATACGACAATGTCGCAATGCTTGAGTTCTTCATTCCTCAGTCCCGTGTCCTCTCTGCCAAACAGGATGGATACGACTTTGCTTGAATTATCTTTACCTTTATCCTCTCCTATTCGTTTAACTTTTTCTTTTAATTGCTGGGGCGAGAAAAAAGGTACTCGGAGATGTTTGTTGACTGAAATACCGTGCTTGGAGGTAGTGCCCACAACAATTACAGAGTTTTCTATCGCTTCCTCTATCGAACCTACAATCTCACTTGTTCTTAGCACGTCGTAAGCGTGAGAGGCGACAGAAACCGCTTTATCGCCCATATCCGCTGGATTTACCAGATATAACGCTGAACACCCGAAATTTTTTAGTACTCTTGCCACAGCCCCTATGTTCTCTTCGTTCTTTGGTTCCACGAGAATTGTTCTTATTTCCATAAACCTTTCTTTAGAAAAGAAAGCTTTACCAAAGAAAGAAGTTTTTCTTTTTCACAAAAAAGAAAAAGTGTTGTGTCTATCTCGTGGAATCTCGTGGTTTTTTATTGTTTTTATTTTTATTGCTGCTTGTGCCCTGATTTGAAGTAGAAGGAGAA
This sequence comes from Methanobacteriota archaeon, assembly GCA_034660015.1. GTDB lineage: Archaea > Halobacteriota > Syntropharchaeia > Alkanophagales > Methanospirareceae > QEXZ01. The sequence goes on from JAYEII010000045.1 coordinate 9,121, forward strand.
AACCGTCTCGTTACTTTTTCCAGCCGCTCACGATAGTCAGAATCATCACGTTCTCGTTCCAGCGCCAGCTCGTGAACTATCTCTTCTCTTGGTTTCGATTTTGAATGAGAGAACCATGAAATTCGGTCTTCTTTCTGGTCTTCTATCGTTCTTCGCTTGCTGGTGAGCTTAGCATCAGGATAAACGGTAATCCAGGTTTCTTGCGATGGTGGCGTGGGATATTCGCGATAACAGCTCCTGCTTATTATAGCATTAGAAAGGTGCTTGGAAGCGAGTTTGTAAGCATATTCCATCTCTTCGATAGTAGGACGTCTCGTAACCTGCTCAAATGCAAAGGTTGGTGCAAACGGGTTAATCCGGTATTTTATGTCGCGATTCAACGCGGAAAGGAAAATTGCTATTTGTTCTGTCTCCTTCTCGTCCACAATACCCGGCATGTAAACCGTTTGGATTAACAGTTCTATCCCGGTGTCGTTTAACGCTGCCACCGCTTTTAATACCGGTTTGTTCGATTTCCCGGTGTACCATTTATGAATATCCTCGGAAAAAGCTTTGATGTCTATATGGGCTTCGGTTAAACCTGCATCCTTCAACTCACTCGCATAATTACCGTTTTCTTCACGCCCTATCTCATAACCATTGCTCATCAAAACAATTTCTTCAAATCCTTTTCCTTTCAATCCTTTCACGAGCGTCAAGAGATAGTCCTTGTCGAGGGTGGGTTCTCCACCGGTAATCATTGCCTTGGTGGGAAGCTTCCCATAATGTTTGAGGCATGCCTGTTCTGCTTTTTCCAACGTCTCCTCGGCACTGAGTAAAGTCCCTACGCAATCATCACGCGCAGGCCTGAAACAACCCTTGCACCGGAAATTGCAGCCGGTAAGCATGAACCAGATGCGGGGTTCTATTTCCGAAAGCGTGAAGTATTGAATGCCTCGTTTGCTCATTTCGACAATAATATAATATTTAATCTTCCGGGTATAAAAATACTCGTGGACAAAAGATGCATGTCGGCACTGATATTGGCGGCACATTCACGGACGTTGTGATATTTGAAAGCGAGACTGTATTTGTATAGTCGATACAAGAAAAAATAAATTATTGACACAGATTAACGCAGATTGACACCGATGATAAAAATTAGCAATGTTAAACTTAAATAAGTCCGCGTAAATCCGTGTAAATCGGTGTCTTAAATAGAAGGAAGTTATACTTCATATACGATAAATAGATTCAGAAAGAATTGATGGAGGTGTTATAAATGTCATCGCATAGCGAACAAGGGGAAGAAAAAAGCGAAGGTTTTTGTTTAGATGAAGAATTAAAATCTCTTGATGCCCGGGACTTATACAATTTAGTACAAAATCTAATAAGCAAAAACTCGGAAGTCCATAGATTGGTTTTGGAGTGGTTTAAAGAGAAGGCAGAGGCTTCAAGCGTTGCAGAAGAAGTAACGACTCTAAATGACGAGTTATTGATGGAATACTGGGAAAAAGCGGAAAATATAATCTCGGAATTCAATGAATATGGCGGCGGACCTGAAGATGAAGAGGAGGAAGCGTATCAGTGGCTGAATGAAATTTCCGAATTGATTAGAAAAGGTAATATATCCTCAGATGTAAAAATCGGATTTTTAGATGAAGCCTTTGTGGAGTATGATATTGAAAAATCAGGTTTTGAGGATGAATTGATGCATATTTTTTTCGAGATGTGCGAGACGAGGGAGGAATGGGAATATTTAGTGGAAAAACTGGCAAAACGTCCTTCTTATTGGCGAAAAGGCTTGATTATGCGTATCCAGAAAAACTATCTTTGCAATGAAAGCGCGTATTTAGAAATGCGTATGGAAAATCTCCATTACGGTAGGGATTACTGGGATTTGGTGGAGTTCTACGTTAATAAGGGAGATTTGCAAAAGGGTTTGGAAACGGCGGAACAGGGGATATTAAAAGGTGAAGGGAGGCTTACAGAGCTGTTCCAATTTTTGTTCGAGCATTTTGCTGAAGAAGGGGACACCGCCAATATAGAACGAATTGTTCGGGTTGCGTTGACCCGGAAGAGCGAAGAGAAGGACATGCTGGACAGACTATTTGAGTTTTATAAAACCGAAGGGAATTATGAAAAAGCAAAAGAGGCTCTGCTAAAAGCATATAAAATCATGCGATATGGAAACTACTATGCAGAATACAATAAAATGAAACTATGGGGTCAAAATGAGGTTGGATTTTTAGGTTATTAAAATCTACCCCCAGCATCTCGTTCTACTTCTACGTGTTGAATCGGGAGTTCCTTACTAAAAAGCGATAGTAATATATAGTAGTGGAACGTTACACTACAATATGAGCTACATACGAAAAATTACTCGACACAACAAAAGCGGCGAAATCAAGGTCTATTACGCCGAGGTAGAATCGATCCGAGTTGGTGGAAAAGTTATCCAGCGGCACATCCGATCCTTGGGCACCAACCCATCTGCACCAACTAATTTCCCTATAGGTGACGTACAGTTCTCTTATTTAGCGGTTCGGCTGATGCAAGGGGATTTAACTCCAAACGAGGTCTTTGATATGTTGGAGGGTATGGGGCACCCGGTCACGCGCGACTCTCTGGAACGTATTGGTATTAACTACGATTTCGGAAAAAAAACGTTCTGTATCTACCTATTTTATCCGAAGAACTCAAAAAAATCCACAACCGATGCCCCATCTGTAAAAAAAGACTCTACGTCCAAAGAACAGACAAAAGAATAGTCAGAACATTGTCAGGCGAGATACGGTTTAATATACGTTTCAGATACTGTAAGGAACACGGTTCATTCGA
>JAYEII010000046.1:0-11390 GCA_034660015.1 Methanobacteriota archaeon
ATATCTATGCCTGCTAAGTCTATAATCATGAGGTTATCGCCAACCGTTCTTATCGTAGTGCTCGCTAATCCCAGCATGTTTATTTTTGTCTCTATTATTCGACGAGTTTCATCCCGTGTCGCCCGAGTTATAGAATCCTCAAAGAAGTCTTCACCGTTTGGTTTCTTCGCTATATCTGCATTAATGCCCCTTAACACCTCTGACAACTGCTCTTTTGTAACGCTCTTCCTTATCTCGTATTCCACCCCGTCATCAGTCTTGTAAGGCGTTACCTCCGTATCTAACTCCTCTTCAAGAAATTTAACTACTTCTGTCTCATTAACAGACGTTGTATTTATCTTGACAAGAGTCCCCTCTAATTTAAGCTGCAACGAACTCCCGCCTACCAAATCCAAGCCATATCTCAGGTTGCCGTTTATCCCTGCGTCCGCAGGCGGTGGCGGATACACATAGATGACAACCAAAGCGGCAAAAACGCACAATATCACTGCCATTACCCTTATGTCGCCCAGCAAACCTCCTCCGTTTTTTTTCATTGTGTCCGTTCCTTATCTCCTCTTCTTCCCCTTCTCTACTCTACATACCCTATACTTCTATACTTACGAAATTATATGATTCCTGTGCTTTAAAATTTAAAAGAATACAATACACTAACAAATGTTTTCAGAAGTAAAAGAGGGAACCACGAGGATATTAATACCTACACAAACTACAAAGTCAATTTTTTATAATCCGCAGATGGAATTGTGCAGGGACATAGACATAGCGAGCATAGCTGCTTTTGTTTCCTCTCTGCCTTCACAAAAGATACCTCTGACATACATAGATGCGCTTGCAGCTACGGGCGTGAGAGGCGTTAGAGTGGCAAAAGAAGTTGGCTTACGCGTGGTTATTAACGACCGAAGCAGCTCCGCTTACGAAGTCATAAACCGAAACATAAAGCGGAATGCGGTTGAAGAAAGGGCGAAGGCGTATAACGAGAATGCAAATGTGCTTCTACTTCAGAATAAGTATGACCTGGTGGACTTAGACCCTTTTGGCTCGCCAGTCCCGTTTCTGGACGCAGCTTGTAAATCGGCGAAGAAGCTGTTGCTCATTACTGCGACAGATACCGCACCCTTATGCGGGGCTCATTCCGGTGGCTTGAGGAAATATGATGCGAAGCCTCTTAACACCGAATATCACAAGGAGATGGCAACTCGTATTCTCTTGGGTAAAGTAACGAGAGACCTGTGCAAATATGACAGGGCGATATGGCCACTGCTGTCTTATTCCAAGGCGCATTTCGTAAGGCTCATAGCACAAGTGGAAAAAGGGGCGAAAAAAGCCGATGACTGTATGAAACGGCTTGGATTTACCGCGCATTGCTTCTCCTGCGGCAACAGGTTCGCTTTTTCTTGCTCCGACCTGATGGAGCTGAAAGTGGAGAAGAAATGCCGGGTATGTGGTGCGAAAATACGCATTGCAGGTCCTTTATACATAAATACAATAAAACAGAAGGGTTTTTGCGAACGGGTGCATAACGAACTGGAGAAAAGAGCACTGGGTAAAAAGAAAGAAGCAATGAAAATCGTTGAGACATCTATAAATGAGTTGGATATACCTTTTTTTTATGAGCATCACGCGATATGCAAGGCGTTAAAAGTTCCTCCTTATTCCATTTCGTCGTTAATTAACGCTTTACAGTCAAGTGGGTTTTCTGCGAGCAGAACGCACTTTTCGGATACTGCATTTAAGACGAATGCGAGTATGGAAGAGATAAAAGACATTTTGAAGGAATGAATTATGGATGTATCGAACGTTGGGTATTGTTTGGAGTTTCTCAATATACGCCTCGTTTTCTTTGCCTTTGTCTATTTAAAAATACAATTACCACTATTGCAACAATCGCCACTACAGCCAGACCACCATAATTCAGATGCTTTTTAGCGCCAACTGCCGATTCTGCTTTTTGTTTCGCAAGCTCGGCATAATAAGAAGCATTTGTTGCTGCTTCTATCGACTCTTTTGGCCACCCTTCCCAATAGTCTCTTTCGGCGTTCTCTAAGTACAAACGGGCCCTTCCAAAATTCGCATCTGCTTCGGTTACGTCAATTCCTTTTTCTGTAGCGTTAGCAATGGTCCAATTCGCACTGTTTAACTTTTCTCGTGCTTCATGCATCGCGGTTATAGCGTCTTCTATTATCTCCGATGATACATCCCTTTTTATGCTTTCCACCGAATAATATTCTCCTTTTACCTTCTGCGTTATATTTAAAAAGGTAATTGGTTCCATTTTCTTCACCTCTGGTGCTTTTCCTCTCACTAATATCTTTACTTCTTTATCTCTTCCATGGTTCACCGTAAAAGGACTTTTATATTCCTTAGCTATGCCGTTCACAAATATAGCCGGCTCTATATTCTCCTTTTCCAAAAAATAGGAATAAAAAGTGAGGTCAGATTCATCTATTGGCGCGCTAAAATTAGTTAAGACCACTTCTATCGTAACTCCGCTACCATTTTTTACCATTCCGTATGAATTGAAAAAGTTATAATCCTCATACTCTATCTTTGTTGCAACCTCCACGAACTTAGATTCCTGCAAGTTCGCTTGCTCTTTCGCAATAACACCTACGCTCATGCATATTGACATCAAAAAAAACGCCAATATTAGTGAAAATATCAATTTCTTTGTCAACATTATCCTCATCTCTCTATCTCACCTCAGAACAAAGGTTTTATATTTCCGTTTGTATCCATTAATTCCTGATATTCACGCTCCTTCTCACTTGTCACCTCTTTTAATGTCTCCTGTGCTTCTGCTCCCATTTCCTGTAAATCTTTTATTCTTGGTATATCAGATACACCGGAAAAGAGCACAATTGTCGCCACATGTTCACTCTTTACAACCGGGAAATCACCCCCTCTTACTTCCGTTCCTCTTATCATCTCCTCTATCCGTTCCTTCGATTTCTCCATCCCCTTCCTGCTTAACTCCTCTGGTGGTCCCGCTGCTATTACCAATGCCCTTTCCGCACTTGACGGTTCACACGGAATCGTTAATCTGCCTGCTACTGCTCTCCTTGTCAAAGAAGTAATCCTTGTAACTGAATCCAGCGTATCCATCGTCCCCTTCTTCCTGAAAAGCTTCTTTAATCCTCCTTTTCGCTCTATGCCTTCCGCAGCATAGCCAATTGTGGATATTCCGCCTCCTTTAAGCGTGTTCATTATCTCCGCAGCATCTACCACCATCTGCCCCACTTCGTTCGCTTCGCCTGCACCAAACAAAATTCCGAATCTCCTCACTATCTCTTCGTTTATGTCCCTATATGCCTCTTTTACCGTCTCTCCCCCCGTCCTCCACACTTCATTATCGAAAAGGAAAAGATTGTCAACCTCATTCATGAAACTCATCAGACTCCGTGCAGCGTTTAAAGAGTATAAACTTCCTTCCCCCTTCGCCGGTAATATCCCCAGCCCGTAAACCGGCTCTTCATATAATTTCTTCAGCCTCCTTGCCAGCACGGGGGCGCCCCCCGAACCTGTTCCACCTCCTAAACCTGCAATTACCAGAAACGCATCCACCTGATGTGTCCCTCGTTTATCTATCTCAGTTTGTATGGTATAAATTTCATCAGTGGCAACCTTCGCTCCTAATTCGTTATCTGCTCCTATCCCATGCCCTTTCGTCAATGCCTCGCCTATAAGCACCCGGTCTTCCATTGGGATGTTCTTTAGCCCTATCAAATCGGATTTCGCTGTATTAATAGCCACGGCATTAATCACAAAATTCTGCCCCGTTCGCTTTGCAAATTCCAAAAATGTGTCTGCAACTCTGCCTCCCGCTTGTCCATAGCCTATCATAAATACACGCATTTTGTTCTCCCTTTCCCCTTTCCCCTTTCTAATTTATATTTTATATCTTATATACTATTTTGCGATGTCTTATCATATATAAGTATTATAAGTATTCATCTATAGCTTGAATATTTTAGAACAACATTTTTACTGTACATATTTAAACGCACATCGTGCATGGATATTCTGCCCTTTTCCAAATCCCTGCCTGCGCCTTTTTGTTTTTGCTGATTTACTATTAACCCCCCTACCTTCCCCGTTTCGATATCAAAAACAATATCCCCCACGTCCCCTATGTACTCCCCTCCCGCCGTTATAATCTTTCTATCCAAAATAGATTTACCAAACATCTTCATCGCTCCTTTTCCGCGCTTGGATATTAAATTCCTGATAAACGACTCACTCCTTTTTATCTCTTCTATATCCTGCCCTAATAAATCGCCTATCGCTTTTACATCCACTACATCTTCCAGCTCGCGTCCGAGTCGGTATAAAATGGTATGCACCAAACATTGGGCGAACGCAAAGGGGTAGCTAACTGCAAATTTACCGTGTGTCCTCGTCATATCCCCGCCATCTACGTCAAATAGGTACTCGTTCACTGCCTCTTTTACCTCCTTTGTAATCAATTCTTTTACGTCATCTTCAGTGACGGGTACGGGTATCGTCCCCTTCTCTATCCCCTTCTCCTCACAAATTTGGATTGCATAGGTGACAAAATGTTTTATCGCATCCTCTTCAACCGGCTCAAAAACGAAATTCCACGGAAATAGCCGGGACCGTAAGTAGGCAACAGCTTTTTCTCTCCCTTCTTTTTCCTTTTCCTTCTCCTGCTCCGCTCTCATCTCTTTCCTCCACCTTTTATTTCTTTTTTTTCACTTCTTAAAAAATTTCAGCATCTTATGAATATTCAAGCTTGAATCGGAAATACTTTTTCTTTTCCCTACCCCTTCCTCTTTGCTCACCTCGATGTTACAAATTTGCCATACCCATTCGCCAAAATCTGTCGCTTCGTATTCACCGTCATATTCCTTCGCCAAGTTATACCCTCTCTCACCGCTTACTAAATATACAACGCCATTAACAAGTTCTTTGTCGTAGGTATCATCACTTACAAGCTCTTTATATTCCTTGTCTTCGTGGTGAGAAATATCTTTTATTTCCTTTATCCGCAGTCTCCTCCCCTCTTTAATCAACGTTTCCAATGCACTAAGAGCGTATCCATTCTGTTTGAGCAGCATATAGCTCTTGTCTATTTTGTTTTCCATACCGAGCATGTGCTTCGCTGCCTCCTGTATTATCATTATTATATATCCCAGAACCTTCAAAGGCGAACTCTCCTCAGAGTGAATTTCTATGCCAGCCGTAGAGAAAGTGGCCTCTTTAAATTGAATACTTGGCTGTGGTTTGCCAAGAAAGCTGCCAGTAAGAGCGGAGAAATAAGCTTCAGAAATCGGATCATGCTCGCTATCGTAGGGAAAGCGAGTCCCATCAAAGGAGTCAAGATTGGGAGCAAAATCCGCAGTTAGCTCTAATATCTCCTTTTTAACCTCTTCTACCTTCAAAACGGCACTGCTTCTGTCTTCCTTCTCCTTTCTCAGCTGCTTCGCTTCGGCATCCAGCTTCTCCCTTAGCTTTCCCCCTATCCCCTTTTCCAATAGCTCTTCTATCTCGTCTAACTTGTCCTCACTCGCTTTATCAGCGTTTATTCCTGCTAATCGCCAATATTCAGTGGCTAATACATTCGCATTTTCATTGAATTTATCCACCATTTTCACTTTTCCCCTCTCCCCAAGGGCGGCAAATTTCTATTTCTATTACCATTCTCTTCTTTCTTTCTAAAAAGTTATTCTGGAAACTATTTATATCCTCATTTAGCCGAAAGATTTATATAACCCTTCCTTCTTAAGGAAACAATTACCAAGAAAAATTGTACGTAAGTGAGGTAAAAAAAAGGAGATGGAGGATAAGATGGATACAATATTTGGGCATAGTCCCGAGGAAATAGGTGTGAATGAAGAAGCAGAGGAAGATTGGTTTGGTGTGCCGAAGATAGCAATCGTTGGTGTGGGCGGAGCAGGTAACAACTCTATGAACAGGTTAGAGAGCTTAGGTGGGCTGAATGGCGTAGATAGAATAGCTATAAATACCGACAAGCTGCACCTGGATTCGATAAGTTGCGAAAAGAAGGTATTGATAGGGAGGTCACTTACCCGGGGGTTAGGAGCCGGAGGGTCCCCAGAAGTAGCGAGGAAAGCAGCGGAAATAGACAGAAACAAATTAGAAGAGTTGTTGGCAGATAAGAACTTTGTGTTCCTCACTGCGGGAATGGGCGGAGGAACAGGCACAGGGGCTTCACCCGTTGTTGCAGAGATAGCAAAGGAAGCGGGAGCGATTGTAGTTGCTATGGTCTCGTTCCCGTTTGGGGTGGAGCGGAAAAGGCGAGAAAAGGCAGCAGAAGGGATAGAGGAATTGAGAGAAGCAACTGATACGGTTATCGTGTTGGAGAACGACAAATTACTAAAATACGCGGGGAACCTCTCGGTGAATGACGCTTTTAAAACGATGGACATGTTGATTGCAAGTACAATACAGGGCATAGCGGGGACGGTAACACAACCTTCCCTGGTTAATATCGACTTTGCCGACCTCAAGGCAGTAATGGCAGAAGGCGGTGTCGCGGTGATGCTCGTCGGCGAGACGACAAAAGCGGAGAACAAACCTGAAGCAGTGGTGTCGGATGCGCTCAGCCATCCGCTGCTCGAAGCGGACTATCGAGGTGCAAAAGGTGCTCTTATACACATCACCGGCGGCTCGGACCTTACAATGATCGAGACAAACGACGTCGTGGAGTTGCTCACCTACGACTTGAATCCTGATGCAAACGTGATATGGGGAGCGAGAATAGATAACGATTACGCGGGAAAAGCAAAGGTAACAGCGATAATTACCGGTGTAGAGCCAACATGGGTATTCGGCGGAAGATATGAAGACCGAAAAGAGGGTACTACAAACCAGAAGGTAAAGAATGTGGGTGTAGGTGCAAGTGCCGGTCGTAGAGGTGGAATTGGAGATATTATACCAATTATCCACTGAGTAACCGAACAGAAAAAATATATTGCAATAGAACAATCTAAATATAGGGGAGAGAGGAAGGGCAGCTGTCGGTCTTCCTTTGTAAGAAGGCTGAGGAAAGTCCCTCCACCGCGAAAACACGAATGCCGTGAGGGCATAAGGCGAGAGTCTTGGCTATGGTATAGAAACGATACCGTGCCATACCAATGCAATGATTCCGTAAGGATGAGGTCGTATGGCCACGGATGGAACGACCAACCTCGTGGGTGCAAGCCTCAAATCAAGAAGGCGCGCAGATAAATGCTGCCGAAACAGAAGGGGGCTTACTCTCCTCACTCCTCTGAGTCGCTTACCTACGGAGATAAGAAAAAATCACAAGTTCCAAGCACCAAAATTCAAACAATACCAAATATCAAAATTTCAAATTTATTTTACTAATTTAAAATGCCTGTCACTGTTTATCCCTGTGCTCAACTTCTACCGTCATTAACTCTCTTGCAACTGCGGTGTTCTCAAACACACTCCGTGCTTCTTCTTCCAGCTTGCTCGCACCGCCTAAATCCGAATACCTCGCGCTTAGGTGCGTCAGGATAAGTTTTCTTACGCCCGCTTTCTTCGCAACTTCCGCAGCTTCCGCAGCAGTCGAATGCATGTACTCAATCGCATACCGTTGCGTTTCCTCCGATAAAGTACCCTCATGTATTAATAAGTCTGCGTCCTTGCTTGCTTCTATCACGCTTTCGCAGGGTCTTGTATCGCCGGTATATACGATTTTCCTGCCCGGTCGCGGCGGTCCTAAAACCTGCTCCGGTCGTACCTCTTCCCCGTTTACCAAAATGGAATGCCCCGATTGAAGTTTGGAAAATAAAGGACCGGGTGTGATGCCGAGTTCTATTGCTCTTTCCCGGTTAAATCTCCCTGGTCGCATTGCCTCTTCCAACACGTATCCTATGCTTACTATATTGTGCACCGTTTTTATCGCTCTTATCTCATACTTCGGTCTTTTTACCACGTCCCCTGGTTTCAGTTCTATCGCTTTTACTTCAAAACTCCTTCCCGCATAACCCAAAGCCAGAAGATGATACAGGAATTTATCCACGTGTCTTGGACCGTATATCTCCAGCGGCTCTTTCCTACCCTGCAGCGCCATCGTTTGTAACAGACCTGGAATACCGAGCACGTGGTCGGCATGGAAATGCGTGATGAAAATGGAGTTTAGCGTCATTCCGGTCTTTGCGCGCATCATCTGCCGCTGCGTGCCTTCTCCGCAGTCAAACAGCATTAGTTCCCCCTCTCTATTTACCGCTATTGCAGATGGATTCCTGTTCGGCGTTGGTGTCGAGCCACCGGTTCCTAAAAACGTTATTCGCAGCATAAAGCTTTTCTTAGAAAGAAAGCTTACCAAAAGAAATAAATAAACAATCAGAATAATGGATTATACATGGCAATAAAAATAGCGGTTGCGGGAGCAAGAGGTAGAATGGGCGGTCAGGTGGTGGGGAGCGTTCTGGAAACCGAGAATATGGAACTGGTGGCGGGTTTTGATTCCCGTGGTGTAGGAGAAGAAATAGCACCGGGAACGGGCGTAAAAATATCGAGTCCCGAAGAACTGGAGCACGTGTTAAACAAGGTCGAGCCGGATGTATTTGTGGATTTCACGAACGCTGCAGCAGCAGTTGAAAACGTCAAAGTCGCCGCTCGTAACAACCTAAAGCTCGTGGTTGGCACCACGGGATTCTCGGAGGAGCAGTTCAAAGAGATGGAAAACGCTATAAAGGGTCATGTCCCTGCTATTATTTCCCCTAACTTCTCTATCGGTGTGAACGTCTTCTGGAATTTGATTGCAGATGCGGCACGGCATTTTTTGCCATACCGGTATCATACAGAGATTATAGAGATGCACCACTCGCATAAAAAGGACGCTCCAAGCGGGACGGCGGTAAAAGCCGCGGGAATCCTCGCTGATTGCCTCGGAGAAAAAACAGCATTTGTCTATGGCAGGCAGGGCATCACGGGGGAGAGAACGGATGAGGAGATAGGGATACATGCGATCCGTGCAGGGGACATCGTTGGCGACCATACGGTATTGTATGCGGGCAAGGGAGAGCGACTGGAGATAACACATCGTGCACACAGTCGAGAAGCTTTCGCTCTGGGTGCGATAAAAGCTATTGAATGGATTAACAGGAAAGAGGAAGCGGGGATATACTCGATGGCTGAGATGATGGGGGAATTGGAGAAGGGATAAGAGAAAAGGCACTTAAAGAGGATGAAGAAAACGAAAAAGAGGCTATTCACTCTTGTGGGCGCATTAGCAGTGTGCATAGCGGTATTGGTACTTGCACAGTCAACATTTTTTGCACGAGAAGATAATCATGGTAATGTGACTGAATTCAACCGCGCTATAATTGCTGAGGATAAAATGAACAACAGCGGTTTTATACAAGATATCACGCTTAGCCTAGATTACCTTGCAGATGACTTCAATAATCTACCAGAAATTCAAGACGGGATTACACAGGATGAGATGGAAGCTGCAGAACGAATTGCCAATCTAATGAGAAGCCCAGACCTTGAAGTTCAGCAGGGTTTGCAATTGATAGAGGAGTACGGCGTCCCGCCAGAGGAGAAGGGGCATTGGATAGATTTTGAAACACCAGAATACAACACTCAACTGGAAGTTTTGTTCTGGTTGGCATCCGCAAACAGAATAGATAAAGATTATGAGCGGGTTGCTTTGGCTTTAGCCTTAGATTATGGTTCAGTGGTTACTATCGGTGATGACCAGGTTGACCAGAGCGTTAAAAAGTATGTTTCTGCCATGTATGATCACATAAAAGCGACTGATGAAATCCTAGAAGAAAAGGAGATTCCTTGGAAAGCTGCTGATTATCCGCTCGAAGCGGATATTGGTTTAGTGTGGGGCGCTATGGGTATTTATTATCCGATTCCCCCAGAAAGGGGATTTGTATACGAAGATGGAATTCCAGTTCATACAAAGAAAACAATATTTTGGTATGATGAATTTCACGACAGACAGATGAATTCAGAGGATTTTGACTGGCTGTTTGTCAATAAAACCCCATTGGAAGAGATGAGAGACTGGATGTTCAGAAACGGATTTGCTGATTTGAGTGATAAGCCCATACAACGCTCTAATTTCACCATAGGGGAATTAATAACAGTTTTTAATAGAACAGTCGCTCGGTCATCAGCCGATGAACATTATGGTGATAAAGTAGATATGGTAGCTGGATGTATAACCGCTTACGTTTACGGTTGGGGTCAAAGCAAAGAAAAACACTTTATTTATCCGATAGAACCACATAAACCACCTGATTTGCCCTCAACTCCTAACATAACAATTGATGGAAAAACTATCCAAACGGAATGTATAGCCAATCCAGACTGGATGTGGGAATATTTTAAGGAGAATAACTTCTTTATTGGGCATTGTACTGACGATTCTTTTGCAGAAGGTATGCTGCTGAAAAGCATTAATATCCCATCTGTAATAGGTTCTGCGAAACATCATGCTGTGCCATTATATTATAATCATGACGATATGGTATTAAGGACCGGTCAATGCTCTATCGTGAGAGATGGAACTATTTATTATCGAGTTCAGAAGGTGCCTTACGATAACTTACATGGCGACATCCACTTTCTATTTGCGATTGGGTCTTCAGATGGAATGCTGTTTTTGAAAGGCATTCCAATTGAAAATATACTTTCTTAGGAAAAATAGAAATGAGCGAAATTTCAAAAAAGGTGAAAGATTTAAGGGCAGGTAACACGGTTGATTCCACCTTTCTGGTAATGGAGAAGGAACTAAAAGAATTTATCAGAAAAGAAGGATACTACCTGCAGGTGCAATTAGGAGATGGCTCGGGCAGTATATGGGCGAAGTGCTGGAATAACGCGAAAGAAGTCGCATCTCGGTTCGACCCTGGCGACGTCGTTCGTATAAGGGGCGTGGTGGAAACTTTCAAAGGTCGTTTACAGTTAATCTTCACGCCAGAAGGGCTTGAAAAAAGTACTGAACCATGCGACATCGCCGAATATCTGCCCGCAACAACGAAAAACATAGACCTTCTGGTCGAAGAGCTATTAAAAACAGCGGAGAGTATGGAGAACGAATATCTTAAGCAGCTGGTTTTTTCTTTTCTCCGCGACCCTTCCTTTGTCAATTCGTTTAAGAGGGCTCCAGCCGCTAAATTTCATCATCATAATTACACCGGCGGGTTGATCGAGCATACGCAATCGGTTGTAGCGATATGCAAAACCATCTGCGGGCTGTACCCCGAACTCGACAGTGATTTGTTACTTGCGGGTGCCATCCTGCATGACGTAGGAAAAACAGCGGCGTATGAATATTCGTTTCGGATAGACGTAACAGAAGAAGGCGGGCTGATAGACCATGTCGTGCTGGGTTATCGAATGGTGGGGGAAAAAATAAAAGAGATAAAAAGTTTCCC
>JAYEII010000047.1:0-2164 GCA_034660015.1 Methanobacteriota archaeon
CCACAACTTGGACATCGTGAATCACGTATTTTATTCTCCAGAATCTGGAATCCATAGCGCTGGATTAGCAACTCTCCGCATCGGTAGCAGTAGGTATTCTCCCCTCCCTCGCCCGGAACATTGCCCTCGTACACGTATCTCAATCCCACATCCAGCCCAATTTCCCTCGCTTTACGTAAGGTAGTAACAGGTGTTGGGGGGAGATGAGTTAGCTTATATGTGGGATAGAACTGTGAGATATGCCATGGTATGTCCACGCCTACACTTTTGATGAACTCCGCAATCTCTCTGAACTCTTCTTCAGTATCGTTCAACGTTGGTATAACCAGCGTAGTTACTTCAACCCAAACACCCAAACTCTTGTAGAGCCTTATCGCATCCATGACGGGTTGCCGGTGTCCACCGCAAATTTTTCGATACAGGTCCTCGGAACCCTTCAGGTCTACATTTACCGCATCTAAATAAGGTGCGAGAGTATGTATCGCTTCCTCCGTAATATATCCATTTGAAACAAAGACATTGCATATCCCTTCTTTATGCGCCAGTCTAGCGGTATCATAAGCAAACTCGAAAAAGATGGTCGGCTCGGTGTAAGTGTATGCGATGGTTCTACAACCATATTGCTTGGCTGCCGCAACAATCTCTTCAGGAGATGCATCTTCACCTACTATCAGTTTCTCACCTTCTTTTGGCATCTGAGAAATATTGAAGTTTTGGCAGTTCTTGCATCTGAAGTTACACCCAACCGTAGCAATTGAGTATGCCTCAGAGCCAGGATGGAAATGGAAGAGCGGTTTCTTCTCTATTGGGTCAACCCCTCGCGCAACTACCTTACCGTAGACCAAGCTGTAGAGGACACCGCCCCTGTTTTCTCTAACTCCACATATCCCCCTCTTCGATTCGTTTATCTTACAATGATGTGCGCATAGGTGGCATCTAACCGCGTTCTCTTCCAGCTTCTCGTAGAACATTGCCTCTTTCATTTTAACCTTCTCACCTCTCCTTTCGATTTATGTGACGGGGTTTGCGGAACCATTTAAAAAAAAGCATACATGGATGATTATTTATTTATGGTAAGGAACACTATATTAAAAATATACAATTATGAACCCAAGAGAGGGAAAAATCATCGCCTATTATGGAAAGGGAGAGGGAAAGACAACCGCCTCTATTGGTCATGCCATAAGGACGTTGGGTCACAAAAAAAGGGTAGTGATATTGCAGTTTATGAAAGGAAGACCAACTACTGGGGAATACCAGTTTCTAAAAAACATAGATAACCTCCAGATACATCTTTGCGGTGCTCCTGGTTTTTTAAAAGACGAGGAATCGCGGGAGATACATCTCAAAAAGGCTAAAGAGGGATTGGAATTAGCTCATAGAGTGTTAGCTGAAAAACAAGCCGATCTTTTGATTCTGGACGAAATATTGTACGCGGTAAAATTCGAGCTGTTAACAGAAGACGATGTTTTAGAGCTGTTGGAAAAAAGAGGTCCTACTGACATCATTCTTAGCGGAAGAGAGCCAGGCGCCAGAATAATCGAGATGGCTGATATAGCAACACACATGGAGAAGGTCAAGCATTATTGGAATGAAACTAGCAGCACAACTTCAGGAATAGAATATTAAACAAGAAAATAAATTATAGACGCAGATTAACGCAGATTAACACAGATGATAAGAACCAACACGATTGAACTAAAATAAATCTGCGTAAATCCGTGTAAATCTGTGTCTTAAATAGAAAAAAGCCATACTATATATACAATTAAAAGAAAAAAAGAGAAGGTGTAAAAATGGAAGAAGAAGAGTTGAGTATAGTAGTAAATGAGGACGCAACGGCAGAAGAAATCGCGCCGATAGCAAAAGCGGTGAATGACTTGTTTGTAATGCCCGTAGCAATGCGAAGCAGGAATAAAAAGGGCGTTAGAGTGGAAAAAGGAGAAATTATAGACTTTGAATACACTGGTCCGGTATTAGAGCGAGTACTGAAGGAGAATCGGGTGATACACACAAATCTTCTTAAGGGTAGATACGCAGGTGTACCTGTTGTTGTTGTTCCGATTAGAAATAGGAAAGGGGAGGTGGTAGCAGCATTGGGCATTTTTGATCTGGTTGGAACAGTAGATTTGGGCGCTTTATTTGCCGATTATCCCGCGGTTCT
>JAYEII010000048.1:0-2155 GCA_034660015.1 Methanobacteriota archaeon
ACGGTTATGTTCACGAGATAACTCGCGTTCTCCGTGATATACGCGTAGGTTGTCGCATTAGCGGGACAGAAATAGAACTTAACGTTATCGCCATCTTCAAGCTCGTTTCCACCCAAGCCCGTGGACGCGGGGGCATCGTTAATATAAATACACCAGGTACTGCTGGGCCATACTTCATTTTCTATGCCTGCAATGCTATCGAGCCAGAAAGTTCCATAGCTTGCGTACCATGTGTCACTGGCATTAAAAGACAAGCCGGTCGCGGTCAAAGCGCCGAGGTCGGTGGTTGAGTTCACGGTATAACTCGCAGAAGCGTTGTTAGAAGGAACGTATGTGAAAGTGGTTTCGTTTGTTAAGGTTACGTTTCCTTCCCATAAGACAGTAGCCGTTTCCGCGGTTGCTAATGTCGGCACTGCAATTATTAAGACACTCACTACTAACAATACAAAAAGGCCACAAAGGCCCACACTTCCGCTTCTTTTCATTTTTTTCACCCTATTTTTTTATGACCAGATAGCGGGTTAGACCTATATAAGGCTTTCTATTTTCAAATTCCTGATAACAGTTATAACCTAAATGGGTAACAAAAGCCCCTTTTAATGCCTGAGGTCGGCACTATCTAAAAATATAGATTCGAAATAATGATTTCCATAATCACCGCGGAGAGCGCCGAGTACACAGAGGTTTAGGACGGTTCTGCAAGACCACGGGGATAACAAGTTGTGGTTCTCAAAGCTAATATATAGGCATTCCGAAAAATAACCACAAGATTACACAACACTTTTTCTTTTTTTTACAAAAAGAAAACCTGTGCTAAAAGAAAAACAAATAAGTTCTTTTGGTAAAGCTTTTCTTTCTAAGAAAAGGTTTCTTGTGAGCTCTCGTGGTTTATTAATTGTAATTTGTTACCTGGAATGACTATAAAACAGTTCCTCGTCCTGTTCATAACCACGATTCAATCGCAGTGCGAGCTCGGCATTTGTCAGTTCGATACTCAAATACGATGCGTGCTCAAGCATTGAAACCATATCCAAACGTAAGATTGTATCCATTACCTCCTTTGCCGTTTCCCCTACTATTCGCTTCCCGGTGGGCACCTGTTCCGCATATATTTTTCTATCTCTATCGCTAGCGATATCTCCTTCATCACCCGCTTCAACTTCACAAATACCGATTCTAAAGCATCCTTTTGGGTCAAGTCGCCACTTTGTATCCCCTTTTGCAACCACCAGTTTTGAATCTGAATCTTTACCCTTATCACCATTTTGAATTTGGATGACGGGTTTTCTTCGCTTCTCTTTCAATATCAATAGCGTGAGCCCGAGGTCCTTAGGACTGCTTTTACGTGCTTTTGCGAGCGCCATCATCTCTGATGCTATCCTCAACTCCCTTATGCTCCCCCTCGCTTTATCACTGTATTCTGGCGTAAAAAGAATGTCCGCACTCAACTCAGAGGCTATCCCCGCTAAGGTTGCGTTCACGCCTATCGAATCAGCATCCATCAGCTCCGTGACGTTTCCAACGCCAAAGAAAAGGGGTGTGCCTGTGTTCTTATCGTGCTGCCTGAACAGATAATAGTTGTATAATGATTCTGCAATTCCGTATCCGACAGCATTCAACACGGGGTCTGCGATTATGCGCTTTATGCCCTGTTCCTCCGCCATTTTCACGTTTGCAACTAAACTGTCGTTTTTGTCCGATGCGTCAAAATCGGGAATTACAACTGCTGCTATGTTATTTCTCCCTATCTCGTCTCCCACTTTCGCAATGTTTCCTGTGTTCACGCTGAGCACCATATCCGCACCGGTTTCTATGCCTGCACGTATTAGTTCTGCATCCAGGGTATCAACAGAAATAGGGACGTCGGGTGCAAAAGCCCGAGCCGCTTTTACCGCTTTTTTTACTTCTCCCTGCTTTGCTCCGATATGAACGCCAATATCAATAATGTCCGCACCGTTCTCAATGAAATATCTCATTTTTCGCTGTACCTCCTGCTCGTTCAGCTGCGTGGCATCCACGATTTCCGCGCACACCTTCATCCTTGCGCCACCACCTATCTTCACACCTTTTATGCTGAATTTTCCTTTTATGCCACGTTCCAATTCAGATAACCGTTCCCGCGCATTTTCTCTTCGCTTCTCCGTCAGAAACACGT
>JAYEII010000049.1:0-2127 GCA_034660015.1 Methanobacteriota archaeon
CCTACTTCAGATGGTCGGCAGACATGGACATGTCCCCCAACGCCGAGCCATACAAAGAATCACCAACCAAACGCAAGTCTTTTATCTCAGTAACCAGACCTATGTCTTTGTCGTTCTCTTTCAATTCCTCCTCTGATTTAAATCCTTTCAACTTGGCGGCTATCGTGTGCAAGTTGGCATCAACATCCCCTTTATAACCTTCGGGATATTCTCCATCACATCTGTAGCAAGCAACCCGAACCCGTTGTTCTCAAATGCCATATCGCCTGCAGCGCCATTTACAAACGCAGCCGCAGTTGCCGCCTTTAACGGCTCATCTGTAACGATAGCGAAGAACGCACCCGTTACGCCCGCAAGCACGTCGCCCGTGCCGCCAACCGTCATTCCCGCATTTCCCGCTTTGTTTTGCTTCACACGAACGCCATCGGAGATAATATCTGTCGGACCTTTCATCAAAGTAGTAACTCTGTTTGCTGAGGAGAAATCCTTCACAAAATCCATACGCGCTTCCATTGTAGCCTCTGGCGGTACTTGCACTTTTACGCTTTTCTCGCTTCCTATTCTTTTTAGTTTCATCTTCGAGAATTCGCCTGCATGTGGAGTAACGATAACGAATTTATCTCTCACTTTCACAGGCAAATGCAATCCGTAGAATCCATCTGCATCCACAACCACCCTTCTACTCGCTTCGTCTTCAATTATCATTCGTGTTGCTCGTTTCGTCTCTTCTTCCGCACCCAAACCCATACCTATCACGACTACATCATGTGCTCTTATCAAGTTTAATACCGTTGGCACGTCTTTCTCTACCAATATCTCGGAAGAAAGAGGATGGACAATCAGATTGGGCGATAAAGAAGAGATAACAGACGAAACGCTTTTGGGTGCCGCTATTGTCACCCAGTCCGCACCAGCACGTAAAGCACCAAGAGCAGCTAAAGTGGGCGCACCAGAAAAAGGGCCGCCTCCTACTATTAATACACATCCATTGTCCCCTTTATGGCTGCTTGGTTTTCGCTGCCTCACTACCAACCGGACATCCCCGGGACCTGCTAAATTCTCTATTCCTTCGGGAATGCCTATCCCGGCAACTACTAATTCACCGACATGTTCCCTGGCATCCGTCTTTAACAAGCCCTTTTTCGCGTGATGGAACGTAACGGTGACATTTGCTCGAACTGCTTTTTCCGATTCCCCCGTATCGGGATCTAACCCTGAAGGAATGTCGCCGGAAACAACAAACGCGGTGTTTGCTTCATTTATCAGATCTATTGCCGTTGCTTCTGGCTCTCTTATTTTTCCACGCACTCCCGTGCCGAAAATGGCATCTATTATGACGTCTGAACCCTTTAAGAGCGGTTCTCGTGCTCGTAGTTCTGAAGAGTCCGTTATCTCCTCCATGTCATATCCACAGGCATGTAAAATTTGCCAGTTCCTCCTGCTCTCTTCGGTTCTCAAATCTTTTGAATTGCCGACCAATAATATTCGCACGTTAAAATTACCCTTTTTCAACTGTAAATGTCGTGCAGCGACAAAAGCATCGCCGCCGTTATTTCCTTTCCCCGCCATTACCGTAACTTTTACGGTTTTCGCTTTTCCTTCAAACTTCCTTTTAATCACGTTTGCAATTCCCGCACCTGCGTTTTCCATTAGCTGTGCAGACGAGAGCCCAAAGAATTTGCAGTTCTCATCTATGGCTGCCATTTCCGCTGATGAAAGTGCTTTCTCTTTTTCTTCTTTCATTGTGTATATCAAATAAAGTATAACTTCACTCTATTTAAGTTGAGACACATATTTAGCGGCTTAGCGGTTTAGCGTTTTAGCTAACGAGCTGAACCGCTAATAAACTAAACCTCTAATTCCGCGTTCTCTGCGGTAAATTATTCCTTTTTATTATACAACCAGATTATATACTATATGATCTGGCAAGAAGAACTCAGAGAGAACATTTGCACCATCGCGCAGTTAAAAAAACACATGGATTTGAGTCCCGAAGAGGAGGGGCAATTACGTGAAATTATGCGAATACACCCTATGAGCATTACCCTCTACTACATGTCCTTAATTGATATAAATAATCCCGATGACCCCATTAGAAAGATGGCGGTTCCTTCAAAAGAAGAGTTG
>JAYEII010000050.1:0-1763 GCA_034660015.1 Methanobacteriota archaeon
AAATATGCTCGGGCTGGATATGCCGATAAGGACACTCGCGAAGTAGGACAATACACCGACAAATAGAAATACGCAGATGGAAAAGAGATATATCACGGCGAAATTAGAGGCTACAAGCTTATCAGGAACTCGTTGTGGATTTATTGTGCCGATATGCAGCATGGAAGAAAGACGAGCACTTAATATACCGCCTAACGCATTGCTTTCGCCCAAAAAAGGAGGAATGATGACTAAAATAGCGGGAATGGCAATTAAACTCTTTAACTGTATGTCCAATGTTATCCCGGCGAGTGTGCAGAGAATAGCACAGAGGAAAAGCATCGGGATGCTTTCTATGAGAATACGTCTTATGGCGTTGTCGTCGGATTTCAGACCTTTTACGAGACATAAAACCGCTACAAAAACGAATAACGTTGAAAGTATCGTTACAAATGCATCAGGCGATTTTTGCAACAAAACAGCAGCCAGAAACAAGGTGGGTATGGTTATCATGTCGCCAGCAGAGGTTATTATGGGCGATGAGACGTTATCCAGATTCCACTTTCTGCGGTAGCCGATAATGGATACGGCGATTGCAATACCGAGCAGAGCTATTCCCGATATTAAACCACCGATTACCGAAATGAGAATGAATCCATAAACAGAAATACTCGACGTTCCAAATGCATTTGCCATTAATTTCGCTAATAAGCCGAGAATAACGGAAAGAATCATCGTTAGCAACAAAGACGCATAGATGTTCTGGTACAACACATTCCCCTTTTTCAGCGTAGGAGAGAAAAGACCGAGATGCATGGACGTTCCTAATCGAGAGACTAAGGCACTGTAAACGTTACCACGCATGGCAATTGCCGGCGGAATAAGTATCATAAGACCGGGTAGTTGTTGCAGCATATCGGTCATCAAACTCAGCCCAATTCCCGCCAGAAGCCCGGTGAAAGAACAAAACAGGAGCGAGAAGGGGGCCTGTCGGAACAGATCGGAGAAGTCGTGAAAAAAATGCTTGAGATTTGGGATTTTTTTTTTGATGTTAAAACTGATAGCAGGGGTTGTTTGGACGAGCGAAACAATAAGAGATGAGCTCATGCCTGTACCTGTGCTCCCATATGCGGCTTTCTTTTGCCGTTTTCGCATCCTCATACTCCGTCTCGTACTCATACGTTCCTCTACCCCCTTTCTTCCGCCAAAAGCTGCCTTTGTCTTTGTATTTACCCGTGGTCATACCTATGTAGCTTATCCGTCCCAAGCTCGGGTTATTAGAGCTATTCGGAGGGTCGGGTTCAGATTCAGCTTCGCTTTCGTTATCTCTTCCTTGTATGGGCATCTTGAATTTGTTACTTTTTTGTTATTTTACTCCTTTCCTTTATAAATACAGATGGCACTATCTAAAAATACGGCGATTTATCACCGCGGAGAGCGCAGAGTACGCAGAGTTTTAAGACTGTTCCAATCATTGCTTAGGCTTTCTAGTGTCTTTGCGTTCTCCGTGTGCTCTGCGGTGAAATTTAAGGGGTTAGCAATTTCACTGGAAAATTCGACAGTGTCATATAGATTGTAAAATGACGGCAGAAGAGAAGAATCTGGATGCGATACGGAAAAGGATAGATGAAGTAGACGATACAATTGCAGATTTACTTATCCGCAGGATGCAATATGCAAAGCAGGCGAAGAAAGCGAAAATGCAGATAAATAAGCCCGTTGTGGACAGGCAAAGAGAAGAAGAGGTAATAGAGAAATGGCGTGAACGTGCACGGAAGAGCGGA
>JAYEII010000050.1:1863-11020 GCA_034660015.1 Methanobacteriota archaeon
TAATGAGGAAGGTGTTGTGAGGAGCAGTGCGAAGCAAGAAAAAACAAATCGTTGACACAGATTAACGCAGATTAACACGGATAGATGATATGAATCAACACGGTTAAACTAAAATAAATCTGCGTAAATCCGTGTAAATCTGCGTCCTAAATATGTAGAAGTTATAGCTTATATACCTCAAGAAAAATGAAACCACAGAGACGCAGAGACACGGAGGATGGGGGGGGGAATGAAGAATAGAAGGAGGCTATACGTTATACACAATGCTAAAGGTAAAACCGCTGGCGTTTGATAGTTTTGGTGTGCGGTCTATGGCGACGTTCGTGGAGACCGATGATATAGCAGTGTTAATAGACCCCGGCGTTTCGTTAGCACCGAAGAGATATAAGTTACCGCCACATCCGATAGAAGAGCAAAGGATGCGCGAGACGTGGGCAGACGTAAAAGAGCATACCGCTCGAAGTGACGTCCTTGTGGTTACGCATTACCACTACGACCATCATAACCCCGATGAGCCCGAGATATACAAGGACAAGATTGTTTACTTAAAACATCCGACAGAGAAGATAAACAAAAGCCAGGAGAAACGAGCTTCTTATTTCCTGGATAAGTTAAAGGGGATACCGAAATCCATAGATACCGCAGATGGGAAGGAATTTGAGCATGGCTCCACGGGCATAAAATTCTCATCTCCCGTTTATCACGGCACAAATCCCCGACTGGGGTATGTGGTGGAGGTAAGCATCGCGTGCGGTGGTGAGAAACTGGTTTTTACAAGTGACGTTGAGGGCCCTTCCGTGGATGCGCAGGTGGAATTCATCGTTCAAGAAAATCCCGACATCGTGATATTAGACGGTCCAATGACGTATATGCTCGGTTTCAGGTATTCGTGGAAGAATCTGGCGCTGTCCATAGAGAATATGAAGCGGATAATAAAAGAGACCGCGGTAAAAACCATCCTGGTAGACCATCATTTCATGCGCGACCTGAAATACAGGGAGCGAATCGCAGAGGTGTATGAATACGCAGCGGAAAATGAAGTTAAGGTGACGTCGGCGGCGGAGTATCTCGGGCGTGAGGTGGAGATGCTGGAGGCGAGGAGGAAGGAGTTGTATAAAAAATAATCCCCTGATTTCAAAATTTTTCTACACCTCTGCCTTTCCAAACTGCACCACTGCACTTTCCGCAGCATCCACCATAACATCGCGATGCAATGAAACGCAGGGGTCAAAGCTCTTCTCCATTCTGCTCAATTCCTTTGCGGTCATCCCTCTCCTTATAGCATTATAGAGCCCGTCTATCCTATCTGCAACCATGTCTTCAGAAATCAGTTGCGCACCTATCAACCTCTCTGTATAAGCATCAAAAAGCAATTTCACTGCCATTGACTTCCTTCCCGGATAGAATCTTGCTTTTGTGGGCTTCTCTTTTTTACCGCTTATTACTTTTATCCCGTATCGAGCTGCAACCGCAGATGTAACTCCTATCGAGCCCACTTGAAAATCTGAGATAGTTGCTATGGCGGGGCTCAAAGAGGGCTCAAGCGAGTAACTAATACCCGTCATATCATTTGCAACGACTTTAGCATGCACCAGAGCGGTAGAAGCGAGTTGACTCAGTCTTGGGCGAAGAGTAATAGCATCTACAACTTCTACGCAGTCTCCAAGTGCATATACATTGTTTATGTATTCTCCGCCTTTCTTGACATGTAAGAACTGGTCTGTCACTATCCCACCAGTCTCGCCTATTTCTATACCCGCTTTTTCCGCTAAATCGGAATTTGGAAGCATCCCTCTTGAGACCACGACGATATCCGCAGGAATTTCTTCTCCACCCACCACAACAGATTTCACCTTTGCACCGTTGCCTTTTATAGAATCCACTGACTTACCAAAGATGAACTCGACTCCTTCTTTCTCTACCTTTTCACGAACTATTGAACCCATATCAGGATCCAACATACTGGACATCGGCGTGGGGTGTCCAACTACTACGGTTGTTTTCAATCCCTTTTTCAAAAAAGCAAGGGCTACTTGCAGTCCAATCGGACCACCTCCGATAACCACTGCGTTCTTCGCTTCCGGAGCATTCATAGCCGCCTCTATTTTCTCACCGTCTTCTACGGTGCTAAGCGTATAAACACCTTTCAGGTCTGTTCCTTCTACTGTGGGGATACGAGGCTTTCTCCCCGTCGCTATCACTAAATATTCGTATTTTATTTCCTCTTCCGTACCAAGACTCACGGTGCTATTTTCTAAATTGATGCTCGTTGCTTCTGTTTCTGTTCGGTAGTCAATGCCATGTTTAATGAAAGTCTCTGGTGGGTCTATCTCTGCAACTTCCTTCATACCAAAAACCCCTTGCAAGGCAAAGGGCACCGCGCAAATAGAAGATGAACCTCCCTTTTCCTTCTTTACCAGCGTTATGTCAAACTGCTTGAGAACCTCTGCTCCCTTTTTAAATATAGCTTCCAGCGTATATGTCCCCGCATCACCACCACCAACTATCACAACTTTTTTCGCCATTTTTCCTCTTTCAAGTATTCTTTATTTAGGTATAAAAACTTTTCTATTTTTGGCACTTTTTGAAAAAAGCGTTTGCGAAAAAGGAAAACCCCGTTTGTTTTATGAAAATACAGTGCGCTGAGGCGATAGTCGAAATAAAGGGCGACCTCGTGTATAAGAGGCGGATACAGAAGCGATACCGCGTAAAAGAGATAGACGAGCGGATAAGGAGAGAGCGGACAAAAAGCGAAGCGAAACTGATTTCCGAAGCGAGAAGAAAAGGCGTGCCCACGCCTATTATTTTCGATATTAACGATTACGAACTCGTGATGGAGAGAATAGAAGGCGATTTAGCGAGAGAGGTGATTGACGAACCGATAAGCAAAAGAATAGGCGAGTTCGTGGGTGTACTGCACAAAAACGGCATAATTCATAGCGATTTAACTACTTCTAATATTATTGTGGACAGAGATAACGCCATCTACTTTATAGATTTCGGTTTATCCTTTATCGAGTCGAGCACGGAAGCACGGGGCGTGGACGTACACGTGTTTTTCCAGAGCCTTTGCGGCACGCATAAATCGTATGAACGATTAAAAGAGTCATTTATAGAGGGCTACAAAAGAACATTTTCGGATACCTCACAGGTGTTGAGAAGGGTAAAGGAGATAGAACGACGAGGGCGGTATGTGGAGAGGAAGTGAGCGGGTTAGCGGGTTAGTTAGTTTTCGGTTTCACATTGTTCTGGTATGGGGCAACAAATATATATCGTTATCACGAACCAAACACGCTAAAAGTTGATAAATTCAATCAAGGCAAGGTATGCCTTCGGGCCACCCATGCACGACAGCGTAACTATTATCCCCGCCATTACCACACCTGCGAAAATAGCAGCAAATGCGTATCGGCTGCGAATGCCAAACACAAAAGCGACCGCACACGCCGTCCATGCTCCCGTTACGGGAAGAGGAATCGCAACAAAAGGTATTAGCCCCAGAGAGCCGTATTTCTGCATTCTGTCGTCATATCTCCTTGTTCTCGCGAATAGCCAGCTGAAGAATCTATCGAAGATGCTGTATTTTCGCAACCAATTTGAAACAGGGTCGAGAAAAAGAAGCAAAGGGACTACGGGCAGCATATTCCCCATCACCGAGAGGGCAAAAGCTTGTAAGACGCCCATTTTATAAATCCCCATTGCAAATGGTATGGACGTGCGAAGTTCTCCAAACGGAATCGTCGCCATTAATATCACGCAGATACTTTCCAACGCTACCGCAAAAGTGAACGACATAATCATTTGTTATTCATAGATAATGCACATTTATAAAATAGTGTGAAGATAAGCTAAAGAAATAGATGAAATAGAAGGAAGTAGCAATAGATGAAATTCGACCCCAAACAAATAAGAGAAGAAACGAGCAAGGATTTTGAAGCCGCCTGGATGACTGGCACGAGGTATTTAAGTGAGAGAACCCTCAATGAAAAATATCCAAGGTCTTTGCCATCCGTGTTCGGTTAAGGGCACTCAGCAAGTTTATTAACCCGTATATTATACAGGTATTATGACTCGGAAGAAGACCTTACAGGATGAAAAACGGGTGGAGTTTCTGCTTCCAAACAAGCTCTTGGAGCGGATAGACAAGGAAGCAAAGTCCCGAAATACTAACCGCAGCGAGACATTACGCCGAATCTTGCAAAGTTACTTTGAGTCGCAATCCCCCCTACTCCTTCCCTCATCGTCAGAAGGTAAGAGCACTGAACTTATTCTTAGCCGATTAGATGAAATCGACTATAAACTGAACCGAATAAACGCACGTGTGAAAACAGCGGTTAAACGCCGTAAAAAGTAGGAATATCTAAGTACAGGGCTCTACAAACCATTTTATACGTATATTATACGGGGTGGAATATCGCTTAACCGAACACACATGAAACGCTATCTATCACATTCAAGTATAAGGCAGTACGAACTCGCGGATTTTGGCAATAATAAATGGCCAAGATGTCCAAAATGCGGGACACAAATGGAATTCGTAATGTTCTTCAAAAAAGATCCGCCTCTACTATCTGAAAAATGGGAATTTGGTACTAAATTAGACGATTGGAACTACCTGTGTGCTACTTAAAGTGCTCTAAATTTCCCCGAAGGGGTTTTGTTCTTTGCACAATGAGGGCAAAAAGTTAATAAAATTAGTGTTTGCATGGGTGTATTGTTACTACCGATAATTATATGGTTGTGGTAATGAGCGGGGAACTCAACTCCCCTATAATATCCTGTTCAGCCAGATGAAGTATGCGGTGTTTCAACGCCTTAATTTGCTGCTCAACGTCACCGTCCAGTTCGATTTCTTCACCGCCCCCAAAAATCTCTTCCTTTACCTTTTCTCCTATAATGTCGTCCCGTTCGGGCTTCAATCGTATAATCAACGAATCGGGAGGCAGGAACCTATCGTATTGTTCCAGTGCAGCTCCTCTTTCTATTCCCGCTATCAATCCATCCGCATCGCCGTCTGTAATGCCTATCATGGGAATCCCAAACCGTTTCAGTATGTCGCCGGCAATGCTTGTTGTATCGTCTCCTATGGTTACCGCAACCACAACGTCAGCATCGGCATCCTTGAGTTTCGGAAAAAGATTGCCAACGTTATAAAAAAGACATGCCCGCTTCTTTTTTTTCCCCCTCCCTTTTCCCCGCAATTTACGTTCATCCGTTCCTGCTCCTACCTCTACTCTTTTCGGGTTCGTCCTCCTGATAACACTCGCGGTCTTTACTAACACTTTTTCCAACTCCAGCGGAGGCAACTTCTCAAGGTTATGTTTTATTAACCTGCCGCCAACAATATCTACCAGTTTTCCTTCTTTCGCTACCAGCGTAACGCTATTATTTTTGTTTTTATGCGAGGATGAAGCCATTCCGATAACAACGCCATCCACAACAATTTTCTCTCCGGGATGCACGCCCTTTATCTCGCGATATACGCGATTAGAACGAGCATCTTTTTTGCATCTTGATTCGAGCTTGTACGGTTGTCTCTCGCGGAACTCACTGAAAACCCCGGTTAGTCTTTTATATACCCCTACATCGTCGGGCCTCAGGAGCCATCGAATAATAATCCTGCTCCCGCTGCCGTATTCTAATTGCACAAACGAAATAGTTTCCTCTGCGGCACCACGCCTATCAAAAAAACGCCTCAGAATGCCTTCACCGAGCATGAACCCGCTCTCTTCGGTCTTTGCATGGTTCACCAGCAGGATAAAATTTACGTCCCGCTCGACAAAATCTTCCATTACTTCTGAGGGTCTCATATCCCTGCTTATGTCTATCACATGCTGCATACCGGCGTCTATAACCGCTGTTTTACCCGTTATTCCACCCAAAGCCGCCTCTACTTCAAATCCCGCTGCATCCATCAGTGTTTTTATAGCTTCTCCCGCTTCGCCTTCGTCTAGTATCTCGGGTCCGTGGATTAGCAGTCCTATGGTGGTCATTGCTAATTTTAAAAGGATTAATCATACAAAATATTTAAGAAGAATGAAAGGCGATACTGCTATTGATTTGGCGAATAAACTCAAAAACAGTAACAATCACGAAAGAAGCGTATAAAAAATTAAAAATGCAAAGATACTGCCTTGAAGATAGACGTTTTAATTGCTGCAACAGCCATTGAAAACAACTCTAAACTTGTTACAAGGGATGAAGGTTATGGGAATATACAAAGACTGGAGATTGAGTTTTATTAATTATAACAGAGAGCAGCACGAGAAAATAGAAAATAAATTGTTGACACAGATTAACGCAGACAGACGATAAAGATCAACAATGCTAAACTTAAAGAAATCCGTGTAAATCCGTGTCTTAAATAAGAGGAAGTTATACGTTATATACAATAACAAACATGCTAATGCCCAAACCCCTTCTAGTGGCCAGCGGGAGCATGCATAATGCTGATATGTATTATGCCACTCATTTCCTTGCCGTAGACCCTTTTATTTATCTCCGCGTTCCACACGAAGGAAAAGACATTCTCGTTGTGTCGCAAATGGAATACGAAAGAGCGAGAAAAGAGTCAATGGTAACTGAAATCAGGTCTTCGCTTGATTACGGCAGTGACCTCAAAACAGAAGAGTTTATTACCAAAATCCTTCTGGAAGAACGTATAAACGCGATAGAAGTGCCACGGAATTTTCCGTTATTCACGGCTGAGGAACTGAGGAAAAACGGCATAGAAGTGGTTCCCGTGGAGCAAGTGATGATGACGAAAGAGCGAGCGACAAAGGATGAACCAGAAATAAGTTATATGAAGAAGGCACAATATTGGGGCTTTTTATTATGAGTCATTTATATAGGGTGGAAAAAAATAAAAAGGTGGAAAAAAGGCACTTAGCTACCACCTTTTTCTGGTCGAGTTAATTCGGTATAGATTGTTCCATCTGCTGTTGCAATATACAAAGTCGTTGGTCCGTCATGGAACTTCCAGAATGGATGATACGGGCTCCATGATTGCTCACATGGTTTCCAGACTAACATTGGAAGTCCTAAGTTATGTCCAGCATAGTCCTCTGCTATTTGTGTTGCCTCTTCCTCTGATATCTCCGGGTACTCGCCAAGGTGCTCGGAAGCATAGGAAGCTCCTGCAAATCTCATCTTTCCTCCTCCAACTTCAACTATGACAACCGTCGAAGTCTTTCCATCGATTTTGAATGGTACAAGATAGTAGTTACTGAAATCGGGAGACAATGATTTTACCATGAGCGGGTCATCTGCAACAGAACCATTGAAATGTTCTGCGAATCGTTGATTCTTGGTGAGATTATGCGCTATGTAACGCTCATATGCAATCTGTGTGGCCTGCTCTGCTCTATCTGCATGATAAGACTTCTCAAGTCCAGCCATCCCATTTCCCGGACCTTCATCACTTCCATGTTCTGGACACACTACATTGACATATTTCCCATTCCATTTAGTGCCATATTGATTGGCAGTGAAATAAGTAGATTTCCACGTGCTTGCTGTAAGATAATGATCCTCGCCTACTCCTGAAGTATCAGGATCGTTAACGTAGATACCATAGACGGTATAACTAGGACTCGTTGCTGGAGCGGCGCTGCTATAAACACCTCTTACAAGCATCCAATGACCGCCGTTATATACAAGCGATGATTGAGGCTCTACATATTCGTCTAAATAGTACACCACATCATTCAATCCACTATCTGCACTACTGTAGCTAGAATCAAAGTACCATGCATTGGCTGGTATGTAGTGGTCCAAAGTTGCTTCAAGGCTATCCGGGTCTGTGTACCAATCATCAGGCTCGGTCAAATGATTTTGTATGTAATTCCATAATGTGCTCTGGGAATAATAGTCACCATCTTCGTATTTTATCCACATCTGAGCTGTTGCAGGTCCGCAATAGTTCGATTGTGCTTGCTGGTAATATGGAACATTTGACAAGTCTCTGGTATATGCGAGAGCAACTCCAAAAAATAGGGGTGAGATGACCAAGAGTGCCAGAATAACAAAAGTTATCACTTTTTGTTTATTTTTCATCTTTTTCTATATCACCCCCTAAACTTTTTGGGTACTTCTATCATTGCGCCCCTCCTCGGCGCTCACTGATAGTATCGTTCAAACCCCTGATAAAACTATCTTTTCATTCGGTTTTTTCCGAACGAGAACAGAATAATGGCTTAAAAGTGCGCTTTTCCTGTTGATCTCCCTCTAATACTTCGATGCAGCAAATATAAAAAGAGAAATCCGAGTGAGAACAAAATTAAACCAATGGTGAGATGTTCTGGTTCATAGACGGGCATACCGCCACCTCCCTTTGCCGGCGTTGGGAAAATATTTTTAACAAACCTATAAACCTCTAAAACTCCCCCTACAAAAGCTAATATTGAAGAAGAAAGAAGGATTAGTATCCTTTTTGGGCTTTTACATGAGTGAAGTATTCCTTTCCCCTCTTCGGCAAGCTCATAGTAGACCCACTTATTATTCTTGTTTACCTTCTTTACCAGACCCGATTCAATCAAAATGGTTAGATGTTCGTGAACCGTTGGTTTAGAATTATTCAATTCATCCGTTAAATCCTTTAATGTCACAGGCCAGGAATCGATTGTTTTGAGAATGCAAACTCTCGTTTCGGATGCCAAAGTCCTGATTGTTCTCTTATCAAGTGTGATATTGTCCATCCATGCCGTCAAGATAGGCTTGGATTTTTTCAGCATAAGCAAACCGCCTCCATATCTGCCTCTACACCTAAAATGGATTGTAATGTATAGACCAATTCATTGGATGATCCAGTCGTCTCTAAAGCGTGTATAAAATCTTCCAGAATACCCATCCGTTTTTCATCAGCAATTTGTATTTCGGGACCTTTTCTTGTTTCGCGATATTCTTTTCGGAGTTTTGGAAGGTCATTTACAAAAGGACTCAAAGAATAACCAAGATCCACCCCCTTCACGCAATATTGCTTTCTGATGCGCCGGGTTCCATAAGTTTGATAGGATTGCTAACTAAACTTTTAAAAAAAAGTTTAATCAAAAACGCTTTGCAGTCTCCAAATTGTTCCATCTCGCTATTGGTCTCTGATCTGCCAGTACGCTCTCGTATCGCCTTTCTCGTTCTGCGATGGCTGCACTCTAACCCGTTG
>JAYEII010000051.1:0-2093 GCA_034660015.1 Methanobacteriota archaeon
TATATTGTGCGGATTGCCAACAATGTCGCGAATGAATATAGAAAGTTTATATTGCCATGTTTTTCTCAGCTCTGGTGAAAATTGGATGGGTTGCATATATTTTAAAAGGGCAAAGCTCCTATAAGGTGTGTAATCTGAGTGCCAACAACTTCTACTATGCACAGATTTTTTTTTTTAAAGACGCAACACTCCATCTAAGTTTCTACACACCAACTAACGCCTCCCGTAACAGTTCCTTCTGCCTCTCAGTAAGATTCTTTGGCGTTTGCACCACCACTTCCACATACATGTCTCCCAGACCATCGTTGAGTCTCGGCATACCCAGCCCACGCAAGCGAAGTTTAGTGTTCGTCTGCGTTTCCGCGGGGATCTTTACCTTCACATGTTTACCATCCATTGTCGTGACCACGACTTCACCACCTAGGGCTGCCTGGGCGAAACTTACCGGCGTTCTCATATAAAGGTCATCTCCTCGCCTTTCAAAGATTGGATGTGGTAAAACGTTTAATACCACGTACAGGTCGCCTGGTTCTCCGCCAATCCTGGACTCAGGAGGTCTTCCAGCTTTTGGAATCTTTATCTCATAGCCGGTATAAGCACCTTTCTTAATCTTAAGCAATATCTTTGTTCGCTTTGATACAGCACCCGTTCCACCGCATACGTTGCAGAGGTCGTAAGTGGCTCTCCCAGTGCCTCTACACTGGGGACAGACCGTAGCTGTTATCACGCGGGTGCCCTCTCTGCTCTGCACGTTTCTTATCTGACCGGTACCTTTGCAATAGGGACACGCACCTGATTTCCCGGAACGAGTTCCAGAACCTCCACAAGCTTTACATGTTCGTGACATCGGGACTTCAATCCTCTTTTCTGCACCCAGAGCTGCATCTTCAAGCGTGATATCCAAATTCAAACGCACGTCAACGCCACGAACCGGTCTTTGTATCCCTTCTCGTGTCCCAAAGAGGGTGTCAAATATTCCACCACTGCCTGCAAAGCCAGGGCTGGCGGCAGACCTGAAGAATGAATCAAATATTGCACTCCCGAAGATGTCCTCAACATCCTGAGAATGCGTGAAGTGGCTCCAATCGAAACCTTCGGGTCCAAAAGCTTCGTCCGCTACCCTTGACCCAATCTGGTCATACTTCGCACGTTTATCCTTGTCAACCAGCACCTCGTATGCCTCTGAAATCTCTTTGAACTTCTCTTCTGCCTCTTTTTTGTCGCCTTTATACGTATCGGGGTGATATTGCTTTGCCAATCTTCGATATGCTTTTTTAATATCCTTCTCTTTGGCGTCTCTGCTAACGCCGAGTATCTCGTAATAATCTTTCTTTGGCATGTTTATGTAGAGTATTTTATAGTACGCATTAATTTATATTACGAACTACTGTTAATAATAAAAAAGAAGAAACAAAGGTTATAGAGTGAGAATGCTATAATGGTGAGCAAATATGAGAAGTGAGTTGCTGAGAGCGTTATTTCGGGCTTATGGGGAAGATGATAGCAAGAGATTTATCGAGATAGCAAATGAGATTATCAAAGACGAAGAAAAAAAGAAGCACCATTTATTAGCTAAAGATTTAAAAAAAATACTTTCAGCTACACCGCAAAATAATTTTATATCAAATGCTTTTTCTAATCGTTATAAAACAAATATACCTATCCCGCGGGATACTGAAAAAGGGTTTCCTCTTCTTGAAGTCAGGGAATATTATTTTAATTTTGATGATGTGATTTTGACCGATGAACTTAAAGAAAGAATTCAATACATTATTGAAGAACTTAAATCTATTGAAATTCTTAGCACATACGGACTAAAGCCAAAACAAAAAGTTCTTTTTTGTGGTCCTCCCGGCACAGGAAAAACTTTGAGTTCCAAAGTTATAAGTTCCGTCACAGGTTATCCCATAGTATACATTAGATTTGATTCAATTATATCCTCTTATCTGGGCGAAACAGCTACAAATTTAAGAAAGATATTTGATTTTATTGAACAAGGAGAGTGGGTAGTTCTATTTGATGAATTCGATATAATTGGTAAAAAAAGAGATGACCCCTATGAACATGGAGAGATTAAGCGTGTGGTAAATAAT